>JAQVTJ010000065.1 GCA_028700095.1 Methanobacterium sp.
TCATCCAATACTTTTCCCTTAACCCTGGAAGGCTAATTATAAAGAACATTGTTAAGAGTGAACATTTTATATTTCTTTCTGGTGACATTTCTTTTATATGAAATCTCAGACATAGCACTGCTGGTTTTTGTCCTTTTGGATTTTTTGTTTTTTTAGTTATATGTCTAAATATTGTGAATCTATGACCATCTAACATCTGTACTGTTTTATTAATTTCATCTCTTTTGAATTGTATTTTACCTGTTGTAATTCCTATTATTGTTTTTATAAAATTTGATATATAGGTGTGATTCATTGAGCAACCTCGCTAGGTGTGATATTTTTATAATGTAAAAAAATATTAAAAAAAGATTTTACTATGCTCAGTAATATGTGTAAACGCCGGGACTGGGATTTGAACCCAGGTGGAGTCAAACTCCACAGGATCTCAAGTCCTGCGCCTTCCCTGGCTAGGCTATCCCGGCATAATATAAAAAAGGGGGTTAAGCTATATTAGCTTTTTAATTCGATTTCTATGCTCACGTTATCTGGTACATTAACCTTCATGACTTGACGCATTGCACGTTCATCTGCTTCAATTCCAACAAGTCTCTTGTGGATTCGAAGTTCCCATTTTTCCCATGTTGCTTTTCCCTCTCCATCTGGAGATTTACGGGTTGGCACTACAAGTTTTTTGGTTGGCAATGGTATGGGTCCGGATAGGTCCACACCTGTTCTCTCTGCTATTCTTTTGAGTTGATCACATACATATGCAAGTTTTTCAGGATCTGTACCTGTGAGTTTTATTCTGGCTTTGTGCATTCCAATCCTCCATAAAAATAAAAAGAAGGTTTAATATTACCTTCAGTTATAATTTCAATTACTTTACTGGTACAATGTCAATACACATTCCAGCTGCAACTGTTTGACCCATATCCCTTATAGCGAATCTTCCCATATGTGGGATTTCTTTAATTTTTTCGATTACCATAGGTTTGGTTGGTCTGACAACAACAAATGCTGCGTCACCGGTTTTAAGGAAATCTGGGTTTTCTTCTTTGGTCTGACCTGTTGCTGGGTCCAGTTTTTTCTGAAGTTCCATAAAGGTACATGCAACCTGTGCTGTGTGACAGTGGAATACTGGAGTGTATCCAACGGTTATAACACCGGGATGTTGTAGAACAACAATTTGTGCTGTAAATTCTTTTGCTACGGTTGGAGCATTAGAAGTATGTCCAGCTACATCTCCTCTTCTGATATCGTTTTTACCAACACCTCTTACATTGAATCCTACATTATCACCTGGTTCTGCTTGTTCAAGCATTTCATGGTGCATTTCAATGGTTTTTACTTCTCCAGTTGAACCTGGAGGTTCAAATATGATATTGTCACCTTTTTTCATTATTCCAGTTTCTACTCTTCCCACTGGTACTGTTCCAACACCAGTGATTGAGTAAACATCCTGTACAGGTACTCTTAGTGGTAGCTGTGTTGGTTTTTCAGGTGCATTAAGTTCAGCAAGTGAGTCAACAAGTGATGGTCCTTTATACCATGGTGTGTTTTCAGATGCCTTTGTAATGTTATCTCCTTGGAATGCAGAGATTGGTATGAAGTTAATATCTTTTGGTTTGTATGCTACTGTTTTGATTAAAGCAGATACTTCCTCTTTAAGTTCATTGAATTTTTCTTCCTCATAATTTACAAGATCCATTTTGTTTATTGCAATGATTAATTGGTTAATACCAAGGGTTCTTGCAAGGAAAGCATGTTCTTTGGTTTGTGGCATTACACCATCATCAATTGCAACTACTAATACTGCTGCATCAGCTTGTGATGCACCTGTGATCATGTTTTTAACAAAATCTCTGTGACCAGGACAGTCCACAATTGTAAATTCATATTTTGGAGTATCGAATTTTGCATGTGCAAGGTCGATTGTAACCCCTCTTTCTCTTTCTTCTTGGAGTTTGTCCATAACAAATCTAAACTTGTTTTCACCCTCTGAGAGCTGCTGTTCAGCTATAGCTCCTGATTGTAAGAGAATATGTCCGACAAGTGTTGATTTACCATGGTCTACATGTCCAATAAATGCTAAGTTCATATGTTCTTTTTGTTTAGCCATAAAATATACCTCCATTTAACATTTTTTTGTATAATTTATTAGTTTTATTTTTATCAAATTTTTAATCAGCCAATATAATGGTCTGGTCCATAAGGCTCTGGATTTAATCCTTTTCTAGCTCTGATCTCCCTTATAATTGTCTTCTGAAGTTCAGGAGGTAATCTTACAAAACCTGCACTCTCAGTTGACCAGAGACACCGTCCTTCAGCTGCAGATCTTATATCTCCTGCGAATCCAAACATTTCAGCAACAGGTACAGTTGATTCCAATGTAGCCATGTCTCCTTCTTGTGACATATCCACTATTTGCCCTCTTCTCTTCTGTATTTCCCTAGTTGCTGCACCCATATAGTCTTGTGGAACGTTAATAAATACTTTTTGTATTGGTTCTAATAATGTTGGGTTGGCAAGCATAATTGCACCGTAAACTGCTTTCCTTATTGCAGGTAAAACCTGTGCTGGGCCTCTGTGAACAGCATCTTCGTGTATTTTAGCGTCTTTTAATGATATTTTAAGTCCCATAACCTTTTCTCTAGCTATTGGTCCATCATCAAGTGCGCTTTCAAATCCTTCGAGTAAAAGTTCTTTTATCTCATCAAGATATTGAATACCACGTGTCATGTTAATGAATAGAGATCTTTTATATACATCCCATACCTTTTTTGCTTCGTCTTTAGGAAGACCATATTCTGTAAAGGTTGATGTATTTTCTTTCTTTTTAACACGTCCTTCTTTGATCTTTCCTTCCTGTATAGCTTGGAATAGTTCATCTGAAAGTGGTTCTATGTCAATATAATATCTGTTATGTTTGTTAGGTGATTTTCCTTCAACAGGACCTGCTTTTCCAGCAATAGTTTCTCTGTAAACTACAATTGGTTCTGAAGTTTCTATTTCAACACCTTTTTCATTGATACGGTAAGTTATAATCTCTAAGTGAAGTTCACCCATACCAGATATAAGATGTTCTCCTGTTTCTTCGTTGATTTCTACCCTGACTGTTGGATCTTCTTTTCCTACTTGTCTTAATACTTCTATAAGTTTTGGAAGGTCTTTGGTATTTTTTGCTTCAACTGCAACTGTAACAACTGGTTCTGATATATGTTCAATACCTTCAAATGGGTCAATGATGGTTCCAAGGTTAGTTACTGTTTCACCGGCCATAGCATTTCTTGCACCGGTTATTGCAACTATATTTCCTGCTGGAACCCTGTCTGTATTAATACGTTCAGGACCCATGTAAACTCCAACTTGTTGTGTTCTGGCTTTTCCATGAGAACCTATGAAAAATATTTCTGTTCCCTTCTCTATGGTTCCACCATATACTCTTCCTGTTGCAATTTCACCAGCATGTTTATCTATGCTTACATTTGTAATCATCACTGCTAGTGGTGAATCCGGGTCTGTGTTAATCATACCTTGTCCTTCAACAGATTCTATATCTCCATTCCATATACTTGGTACTCTGTATCTTTGGGAGACATCTGGACTTGGGAGATGGTCTACAACCATTCCTAATAGAACATCATGTATAGGTACTTTATCTGCTAAGTCTTTTTGTTTGTCATCTCTACAGGCTTCACGTATGTCATTGAATGTTATACCTGTTTTTTGCATCATTGGAACATTGATAGCCCAATTATGATATGCTGAACCAAATGCAACACTTCCATCTTCAACTCTAGCAAGCCATTCTTTTTTGAATTCTTCTGGAGCCATATTTTTTATGAGTTTATTAGCACTTGCAATTATTTTGAGGAATCTGTTCTGTAATTCATCTCCTTCAAGTTTAAGCTCATTTATAAGACGATCAACCTTGTTTATAAATAAAACTGGACGAACATTTTCTTTTAAAGCTTGGCGTAGTACTGTTTCTGTTTGGGGCATTATACCTTCAACTGCACATACAACCACAACAGCCCCATCAACTGCTCTCATTGCCCTTGTAACATCCCCACCAAAATCAACATGTCCTGGTGTGTCTATTAAGTTTATGAGATATTCCTCATCTTTGTAATTGTGAACCATTGAAACATTTGCTGCATCTATGGTAATTCCTCTTGCCTGTTCCTGTTCATCAAAGTCCAGGAAACGCTGATCCCCAGCAAGTTCTGAAGATATCATACCTGCACCAGCAAGGAGGTTGTCTGATAATGTAGTTTTCCCATGGTCGATATGAGCTACAATACCGATGTTCCTTATATACTTAGGAGTATACATCAATTCCTTAATCTTATTAATCATTTTAGTACGTCTACTCACCAAAATCACCTAGTAACCATAAAATTTTATGTAATCATTAATATTTAGTGGGCAGATCTTGCAATTCTTTCTTTTTCTTCCTTCTTTCCTATTGCAAAGCTTCTTGTATCATACTCTGCTGCAAAAAGAAGTTCATCAGCAAGACATTCTTCTACAGATCGTTTTCTTTTGAATGATGATTGTAGAGCGCCTCTTGTTAAGAATCCAATAGCTAGATCAACCCTTCTTTGTGGTGCTATATCCACTGCAACTTGATATCCTATTCCACCATACTTGATTCTGGTTGTTTCTTCACGTGGTGCAGTATTTTCTACAGCTTTCACAAGAACCTGTATAGGGTTCTTTTTTGACCTTTGGTTTATAATATCCAATGCCCCTTTAACTATGTTATAAGACATGTTCTTTTTCCCAGAGTTTCTCTGTGTTCTCATGATTTTGTTCATGAGCCTTTCAACTATTGAAACTTTGGATTTTGCGAACTGCCTTCTAACATGCCTTCCTAGGGTGTGCGGAACCATAATTTCGTCAAGGCAAATGTAGTTTATTAGACCTAAGTCATCTACTTTCACCTCTTCTAACTCCCATTTATCGAAGACCTTAAAACTCATAAAATTACCTCACTTTTATCTTACTGGTTTTTCTATTCTACCTATAACCATTTGTTGTAATGATACATTGTTAACCTTTGTAACTTTCCATCTTACACCAGGTATATCGCCCATAGACCTTCCTGAAGGTCCTCCGATTCCCTCAATCATGACTTCGTCATGTTCATCAATGAAACCTATTGCACCGTCTCCTGGAGCAAAGGCTGTTAATTGTTTACCATTTTTTATAAGTTGGACACGTACACATTTCCTTATAGCAGAGTTTGGCTGTTTTGCCTCTACACCTACTTTTTCAATGACGATTCCCCTAGCTTGAGGTGCGCCTTCAAGTGGATCTGCTTTTACATCTAATCTAAGAGCTCTTCTCTTATATTCCACATCCTTCCACCTGAAATTTTGTCTATTCTTTTTAAGCTTTTTTGCTGCGAAAAGTCCTGGCAAATGAAATTCCTCCTTGTAAATATTACAATTTAAATAAAGTTATCAGATATTCAAATTTATAATTATATTAATAATATCATCGATGTTATAATCAGCGAGTAACATTTATTTGAATACTATGATTTGAATTTATTCTATTATTTTTTTTTCTTTATGTTCTTCTCTATTTTATAATAATGTTATTTATATTATGCTGCCTCTTGGCTAAGAGTCTGGCACGTTCAATATTTTGTCCACCTTTTCCAATAGCAGTTCTTTTATTTCTTGAATCTGCTTCAAGAGTAGCAATTTTCTCCCCATTTTCCTTCTGAAGTATTCTTATACTTCTAATCTTGGCAGGAGCCATAATATTACCTATAAATTCCACTTGATCATCTGAGTGTTCAATTACTTCAACGCCCTTATCAACAGTTTTTTGAACTTTGGCAACAGTACTACCTTTTTTTCCAATGGCAAGACCCATATCTCCTTTTTTTACAATGAATGTTAATTTACCATTTTCATCATCAACTAAAAGGTCTTTTACCATTGCACCAGTCATACTTTCAAATAATGCAATGTACCTTATTTCATTTGTTGAGAATTTTATAGTCACAGAAACTACCCCGTAATCTCTAATATTGTGGAGTCACCAGGATCTTTAATAATTAATGTTGCAACTGTGTATGGTTTACCACATACTGATCCAAGATCCACGCTGGTACCTTCATAAGTATGAACAGTGATATTGGATAATTTTGAATACTGCTCAACATCTTTCCTTATATCTTTCGGGCAGTTACCTGCAAGTACCACGAGCTTACCTTTTCCAAGTTTCAACTCCTGAATTGATTTATCTGATCCTAATATAACATTACCTGTATCTACAGCAACTCTTATTCCTCTATCTATATCCATCTACTGCCTCCTATTCCTTTTCTTTCATAATGACACCAACAGACCCTGTTCCCAGTGGTATTGGCTGTCCTATTATAATATTTTCTATTATACCAGTGAGGTGATCAATTTCTCCCCTTATACTGGCTCTTAAAAGGTGTTTACCAGTCTCTTCAAAAGAAGCCCTTGCAAGAACACTAGCTTTTTCACCGCTTATACCATGTCTTCCAATGGATTTTACCTTACCATCAGCTGTCATCATATCTGCAACTAACATTATGTGTCTTAAATCAACTGTAAGTCCTTGTTCTTCCATTGTGCTTTGTGCTTCATGTATGATTGCATTTCGTGCTGCCTCTACCCCTAGAACCTTCTCTACCTCATGAATGTCATTGGTGCTTGTTCTTGTTTTATTAACACCTTCCATTTTGAGGACAGCTCCAAGATTTGAGCCTTCAGTGTGTATAGCCCATTCTGTACCTTCTTTTCTGATTACAACCTTCCCGATGTTTTTAATACCGCTTATTTGAAGATCACGAACCTTATCAGCTAAAAGTCTTAATTCTCTTATTGCATGTTTAGGATCAGAAATTGTAGGTTCAAAACTGAGTAGGTTCTTATCTATTTCTACCTTCTTAAAAGCTTTTTCTATCTTGGCTATGATCTCTTCATAATCTAGTCTTTTATCCTCAACTTTGGCCTCATCAATCTCTATGGAAAGATTCATATTTGCATAATTCACATTGAAATCTTTTAAAATATCATTTAACACAATTTTACCAATACGATTGGCAATTCGCCTTACAAATTCTTCATCTGCACTGCATTCTTCATCAAAGTAGATTCCCATTGTTGGTGTTGATATTTTCTTTCTTGCATCAACAATTTCTATTAGGCGCGGTAATCCCAATGTAACATTCAGCTCTGCAACACCTGCATAGTGAAAAGTACGCATGGTCATCTGGGTACCTGGCTCTCCAACAGACTGTGCAGCAACAGTACCTACTGCTTCTCCATTTTCAACACCTGCACGTTGGTTTGCCTTCTTAATTTCCTTAACAAGTTCATCTAATTCCTTGTCATTTAATTCATGTCTTTTGGCTGCTTCAGCTATTTCATAAATAAGTTTTTCAGGAAATTTGGTCCTTTTCTTCTTAACAACCTTTTCTACCTTCTCTATGTCCACAAAACCACCTAATCCTAAATTTACGTCCCATTATATATTATATTGAATAAATTTATTAAATTAAAAATGGATATGATGAAATATTTTTAGGGTTTTATTTAACCTTGGATTTTATCCTCATTTCATCTATCATCCTATCTATATCTGCAACTTTACCATAGTCACTTTTTGCAGGGTCTATACCATCTTCACCATATTGTGTTTGTATAATAACTCCTCTGTTATCTCTGACAGTTCCATCTGGTTGTACATTGAGATCCTGTAAAGCATTAACAAGTCTTCGTTGCATGTATCCGCTTTGTGCTGTACGTATAGCTGTATCTACAAGTCCTTCCCTTCCTCCCATTGCATGGAAGAAAAATTCTAATGGATCAAGTCCTTTTTTATAGCTTGAATGGACAAATCCACTTGCTTTTGCACCTAATTCTCCTACTTGGAAATGTGGTAAGGTACGTTTACTATATCCTCTTTCTATACGTCCACCACGAACAGATTGTTGCCCTACACATGCTGCAATCTGAGTTAGGTTTAGCATAGAACCTCTTGCACCTGTAAGTGCCATTATAACTGCATGGTTTTCCATTCCAAAGTAGCTTTCTGCTATTTCTCCAGATTTATCCCTTGCTTCTCCAAGTACTTGCATTATTTTCATTTCAAGGGTTTCTCTTAGACTTCGTCCTGGCAGAGCTTCTAATTCTTCGTTATGATATGCATCAATAAGTTTTTCAACTTTTGCCTCTGCATTTTCTAATAATTCTTCTATACGATCTTTAGCTTCTCTAGGTATTTCTTCATCTGCTGTACTGGTTGTGAACCCTCTTTTCATTATTCCTGATATTGCAAGTTTTGTTGAAGCATCAAGGAATTCACGTGCCTTGTCTGTACCATATTCTTTGACTATGGAATCTAGTATTTTACCTGAAAATGCACCATATGCTTTTTCATCCATGGCACCTGATCTAATCTGTCCATTTTCTATAACAACATATGCATCATTTTTACATTCTTGTTTATGGCACTCATCACATTTTCTGCATATCTCTGCCTTGTAAACCATGTTCAGATCCTTTGGAAGTAACAAACTAAAAACCTGTTTTCCTGTCCACTCTTTTCCTGTTGGTTTTGGTAATGGCATTCTTGCATGTTTAACCATTTGGAATACATCTTCTTCTGAGAAGTTTGAACCTTCTCTTGTTAGGAGATATGCTCCTGAAATATGGTCATGTATTCCTCCTATAATAGGTCCTCCAAATCTTGGTGAGAGTATGTGTTCTTGAACTCTCATAAGGGATTTGGCTTCTGCACGTGATTCTTCTGTTTGGAATACATGCATATTCATTTCATCCCCATCAAAATCAGCATTGTATGGTGGACATACACATAAATTTAATCTGAATGTTTTGTAAGGTAATACTTTAACTTCATGTGCCATCATTGACATTCTATGAAGTGAAGGTTGTCTGTTAAATAGAACAACATCTCCATCCATTAAATGTCTTTCTACTATGAATCCAGGTTCTAATTTTTCGATAACAGTTTCTTTGGTTTCATCATATACTCTTATCTTTCTTTGATCTGGTCGTATAACATAATTTGCTCCAGGATGCTTTTTTGGACCGTTCATTATGAACTTTTTCAT
>JAQVTJ010000066.1 GCA_028700095.1 Methanobacterium sp.
TATGAATGGTATATATCCAGAAATCTCAAAAATGAAACCCTCCCAAAACATGTTGCTATAATAATGGATGGTAACAGAAGATTTTCAAAGATCCAAGGAAATATTGACACTATAGAAGGACATAAAAGAGGAATAACCACCCTTGAAAAATTCCTAGACTGGTGTGTTGATCTGGAAATAGCAATAGTTACTGTATATGCTTTTTCAATTGAAAACTTTAACAGACCTGAAAATGAAGTCAGAGGACTTATGAATCTTTTCAAAGAAAATTTTGAAGGAATAGCACAAAATGAAAAGATCCATAAAAATAAGGTTAGAATAAAAGCTGTGGGTAAAAGAGAACTTCTTCCTGAAGGTGTGCGAAGAGCAATTGAAATAGCAGAAGAATCCACAGCTTCCTATGATAAAAGACTTGTAAATATAGCATTAGGATATGATGGACGTCTTGAAATAGTGGATGCAATAAAAAAAATTGTTAAAGATGTTGAAGAGAATAAATTATCCATAGAAGATATAGATGAAAAAATAGTAAATGAAAATTTATATACTGCAGGTCTAGAAGATCCTAACCTAATTATACGAACCAGTGGCGAAGAAAGATTAAGCGGATTCTTACTATGGCAATCATCATACTCTGAACTTTATTTCTGTGATAGTTTATGGCCAGAACTTCGAAAAGTAGATTTTTTAAGAGCATTAAGATCATATCAACAGAGAGAAAGACGTTTTGGAATTTAATGTAATATAAAGAAAAATAGAATCTAAACAATAGATTAAATTTAACATTCACAAAAAAAAGGGAATTTAATAAACTTTTTTAAATTAATATAATTCAGCTGGTGAAATACTTATGATAGACACACATTGTCATATTGATTTTAAAGAATATAATAAGAATAGAAAGGAAGTAATGGAACGGGCAAAAAATAAACTTACAGCCATAATAAACTCAGGAGCTAGTTTAGGTGGTAATAGAAGAACTTTAAAACTTCAAGAAGATTATAATGGCTTTTTATATCCAACACTTGGACTACATCCTTCAAAAGCATCAAAAGCAGATTTTACAATAATTGAACAGGTTATAAATGAAATAGAAGATAATATAGATCTTACAGTTGGAATAGGAGAAACAGGTCTTGACTATCATGAAATAACAGATAGTATGCAAAGAAAAAAACAAGAAAAAATATTTAGAACCTTTATTGAAATGGCAGAGGAATATGAGCTTCCACTAATAATACATGCAAGAGATGCAGAAAAAAAAGTTTTTAAAATGGTTAAAGACAACTCTTCACTTAAAGATGTTGTTTTTCATTGTTATGGTGGAGATATAGATACAGCTAAGCTTATTGTTGAAGAAGGATATTTCCTATCTCTTTCCACCATAGCATGTTTCTCAGATCATCATAAAGAACTTGCAAAGGAAATACCATTATCAAATCTATTAACAGAAACAGACAGCCCATACTTATCACCATTTAAAGGAATTAGAAATGAACCTGCATTTGTTGAAGAAGTTATTAAAATAATAGCTGAACAAAAATCTTTAACCTCTTCTAAAGTAGGTAAAGTAACAGAAAAAAATACTAAAAAAATATATAATATCTAAAAATTAAAAAAAAAATATATTTAAAAAAAAACTGTTTAATATAAAATACTTCTTATTTTTCCCTGTCTATTTCATCAAACACTTCTTTTACAATAGCTATACCATTTATTGCCCGTGGAAAACCTGCATATACTGCCATTTGAATAATTACTTCAATTATTTCTTGTCTGTTACACCCAACATTAAGAGCACCTTTTATATGGTCTTTAAGTTCTGGTTTTGTATCTCCTAGTACAGTAAGAGCTGCAATAGTAGCAATTTCCCTTGATTTCAAATCAAGAGATGGGCGTTCATAAATATCTCCATATGGAAATTCCACAATAAAACGTCCGAGATCAGGAGCTATATCTTCTAAATTTTCTATAAGGGCTTTACTTGTCTTGGGATGTATTTTTTCAAGATTTTTCAACCCCTTAGTATATCTATCCTCCAAAAAATTCACACCTCCTATTTAAAATAATACCAACTTTTCTTTTTATTTATATCACAGATCTACAATATTTTAAAAATTATATAATACTAAATATATAATTTAACCTAATTAAAACTAAATCCTAAATAATCTATTAAATTCTGTCTGTTTTTATTTAACTATTGCACAGGATTTTCAGATGACTTGAATTTAACCCCTCCATCATTATGAGTTTTTCCCAAAATTTTATAGGTAGATATAAGGTTATCATATGCTTTTTGAAGCATGATACTGCCTTTTTTTTAGAAAGGGGTAGTTTTTCTTTAAATCGTTGAGTATGTTATGTAATGGTTTAAGTCAATATTCTATGACTTGTTTTCTGTTAGTTTCATATAGGTTTTTAATATGGTTAAAAACAAAACTTGCACATCCAATATTAAATTTTAATACATTATTTTACTCATTAATAGGATATATATGATATTTATAGGACCTATTCATTATTTTCATCTTGTTACATTCCTATATTACTTTAAGGCATCTATTATAGTTTATATATGTTTTACACAAATATTTAAACTTTTATTTTGCCAATTTAATCTGTCTGAAATTCATCTAATGACTTAATAGAAATCATAAATATTCTTACAGATTTGATGATAAAATAAATAATTTAATATGGATAAAACATGATAAATAATGGAAAATATAAGTTAAATATAATTTTTTATAGTAATTTAATCATTCTAATACCTGAAATTGTTAAATGTATGATGTATATGGAATGTTAAAATTAAAAAGAAATACTATATTAAAGATATTTTATTGTGTAGAAGTTTACTAAATAAATGTAATAACAATTAGTATTATACTGGATTTTTATCTAAATTTTTTTTGGGGTTATAACAGGCTTCTAAGAGGGATAATTAATGCATTATGAATATCAATATAATCTAACTCAAAATCAAATAAACAGGATTATGGTTGGATTAATGTTAGGACTTTTAGTAGCTGCAATTGATTATTCAGTTATGGCAACAGCTATGCCTAAGGTTATTACTAGTTTAAATGGTATGGAATATTATGTATGGCCATTTACAGCTTATATGTTACTTTCTACCATTTCAATAATTCTTTTTGGTAAAATATCTTATATGTATGGTAGAAAACCTATTTTAATCAATGGTATTATCATATTTGTTGGAACTTCAATTATGTGTGGGTTTTCAACCAATATGTTTGAATTAATCCTATTTAGAGGACTTCAAGGAATTGGTGGTGGAATTTTAATATCCTTACCAGTTATGGTTGTTGGGGAAATTTTCAATCCTAGACAACGTGCTAAATATCTGGGAATACTTGCTTCAGTATTTGGATTTGCAGATATTATAGGACCCATTCTTGGAGGGGTAATTACAGATACTTTAGGTTGGAGATGGGTGTTTTTTATAAATATACCAGTTGGAATTGCCGCTATAACAATGATTTATTATTCACTTCCAAATTTTAAATTGCAGAATATTAAAAAAGTTATTGATTATTGGGGAATAATCACTTTTATATTGGCTTTAACTGCACTTTTTCTTGCAATAACATTTGCAGGAGATATAAATAACTATCCATTATTGGAAATAATGGGACTTATCATATTTTCAATCGTCATGTTTATATTATTTTTATGGGCTGAAACAAAAGCAGTGGGACCTATTTTACCATTGAATCTTTTTAAAAATCCAATATTCAATATATCTTCATTAGAAAGTTTCTTAGCAAGTGCATTAATGTTTAGTGGGATAGTTTATATACCCTTATTTGCACAGGGAGTTTTAGGGATGAGTGCAGGGAATTCTGCAATTATAATGATTCCAATGCTTTTAAGTCTTACATTAACCTCAATAATCACAGGACAAATCATATCAAGAACCGGCAAATATAAGAAACTTGTTATTCATGAGTTTATTATAACAGGAATAGGAGTTGTTTTACTGGCAACAATGGATATTAACACACCATATTATCTATTATTAATATATTCAACCCTTTTGGGTATTGGTTCGGGCATGGCATATAATATATTTAATGTAGCTGTTCAAAATGCATTTACATTACAAGAAATAGGTACTGTAACAGCATCAATACGATTTTTTAGAAATCTAGGTATTATAATATTTATCCCAATATTTGGATATATAATGAACCTTACCTTAACAAGTTCATCTGTAGCTACAATGAATAAAAACCAAGCTTTATCACTTTCTATCCATAACATCTTCCTTACAGCCATAATATTATCATTTCTAGCATTAATTATTGCATTTTTCCTTAAAGAAATACCTTTAGATGGATTATATGCAGAACTCAAAAAAGATTAATTTAAACATAAAAATAAAATCCCTAATATTTTATACTTTATTTTATAATCTAAAATTTTATTATAAATTTTTTTCTAGTATATTAAAATATAAAAATCACTAAAAAAATTAATATATAATAAAAAAGGATAATTTATAAACCATATATTTAAATTTATAAACAGGAAATTTGATAAAAAATGATTAGGATAGCTGTAACAGGTGCAGGTGGAAGAATGGCTTCTAAAATTATTAAAACTATAATTAAACAGGAAGATATGAAAATAGTTGCAGCTATAGGATCATCTAACACTCCTTTGGAAGGAAAAGATATTGGAGATATAATGGGAATAGGAAAAATGAATATTCCAATAACAAATTCCAAAAAACTTTTTGAAGTTTTAAAAAAACAAAAACCAGATGTTCTCGTAGATTTTACAATAGCAGATGCAACTGTGGACACAATTAAAATTTCTGCAAAATGTAATGTTAATGTAGTTATAGGTACAACAGGATTTTCAGATGAGCAAATAGAGGAAATAAAAGAATGTGTCCAAGAAAATAAGATAAAAGCTGTGATTTCTCCAAACATGGCAATAGGTGTGAATGTATTTTTTAAAATTATTGAAGATATTACAAAAACTCTTAATAACTATGATATTGAAATAATAGAAGCTCATCATAACAATAAAATAGATGCACCATCAGGAACAGCTGTTAAAACCTATGAAATTATAGCTGAAGCACTAGAAAAAAATAAAGAAGAAAATTATATCTCTGGCAGACAGGGAATTGTAGGTATACGAACACCTAAAGAAATAGGAATGCATGCAATTCGTGGAGGAGATATTGTGGGAGATCATACTGTACTTTTTGCAGGTGAAGGAGAAAGAATTGAAATCACACACAGAGCACATGGAAGACAAGTATTTATCCAAGGAGTACTTAAATCAATCAGATATGTTATGGGAGTAGCTCCAGGAAAAATATATGATATGGGAGATGTTCTAGGTATAAAATAAATGAATATATTTTATATTAAAACATTTTTTTTTACTAATATTAATAGATAAATAAAGATATAATAACAGAATATAATATCATAAAATCTAAAGAAATATAATAAAAATATAGATGGATCTATAAAAAAATGTTAATAGAAACTAATAAAAAACCATATATAATTTTAAACTGTGCAATGACCCTTGATGGGAAAATAGCAACAAAAACAGGTAGTTCTGAAATATCAGGTGAACTGGATTTAATAAGGGTTCATGAACTACGTAAAGAAGTTGATGCTATAATGGTAGGAATAAATACTGTATTAGTTGATGATCCAAAACTTACAGTACATAAAATCCCAGCTAACATTGAAAATAATCCATTGAGAGTTATTATTGATAGCAAGGCCAGAACACCCCTATTTTCCAGGGTGTTAAATTCAGATGCCCCTACAATAATTGCAGTTTCACAGCTTGCACATCCTGAAAAAATTAATAAACTAAACAAAAAAACAGAAGTAATTGTTTGCGGTAAAAAACAGGTTGATCTTAATTTACTAATGGATAAACTGGCTTTAAATGGTGTTAAAACACTTATGTTAGAAGGAGGATCCACATTAAATTATTCAATGATAATAGCAAATCTAGTATCCGAAATACGTGTTTGTATAGCTCCAATAATAGCAGGAGGAAAGGAATCTAAAACACTTGCAGATGGAGAAGGAGTTCAATATATGAAGGAGGCTGTAAAACTTAAATTAAAAAAAAGTTATAATTTAGGAGAAGATCTGATTTTAGAATATCAAGTTAACACCCAATAAAAATCGGGTTATGATTTTTTCATTATTAAATAAACTCCAGTTACTGCTAAACCAATTGCAACTAACCAAATTAAAATATCAAAGAACTGTGGTATCATATATTTTACAACAACTATTAAAAGTGCAATAATTATGTAACATGTTCCAACTATAATATTCATAGTATTGTTCATAGAAATTTACCTCTACACAATTTTTTCTATATTAATCTCTATAATTATAACAAACCTTTTTTTCTAAGAATTTTCATAGGATTATATTTTAAAGCTTTTTTAATAACCTTATCAGATAAACCTGCTCCTAAAGCTACTTTATAGGCAGTTTCATAGGATATGAGATCATTTGGAGCATGTGTATCTGTGTTTATAACAAGATCTGCTCCAATATCACATGCAATTTGGGCAACATGACCATTTCCAAGACAATGACCTCTTCTGGAACTTATTTCAAGAGCAATATCATTTTCTTTGGCAATTTCAGCTTCTTCAACTGTTATAAGGCCGGGATGTGCGAGAATATCTACTTCAGGACAATTAACTGCACTCCAATTAGTTCCTTCTATTACAGGTTCAGCAATGGTTTCACCATGTACAATAACAATTTCTGCACCATATTTTCTTGCTTGATGAACAAGCTTATCAATAATTTCAGCAGGTGCATGTGTTATTTCAGCTCCAGGAATAATTTCAATATTCCAATTATCCCTTATATCTACAACTGCATTTATTACTTTACCAACACATTCAATATTAGATGCATCAACATGATCTGTTATAGCAACAGCACCATGATTTAATACATGGGCACGCCTAGCTATTTCAGATGGTAAAAGTTCACCATCACTAAATATACTATGTGTGTGAAGATCTATCCTTTTTTTAATATGAAACCCTCTAATATTCTCTTAACAAATTTATTTATATGGAAATTAATCCCTTGTAAAACTAAATATTTGTATATATTTTCTTTTATAAGTATAATTAGAATCTATTTATAGTGAACTTTTTAATTATTACATTATAAAATTATATCTAAATTTTAAATTTCACTTGAAGTATTTGATGAAAATATTTAAAGATATAATTTATATTTAATTTTCACAAACCAAAATAAAAAAAAAATTTGGAATGCTAAAATATAATTATTTTATTATTAGCTGGTGAAGCTTGATTTTTACAGGTCTTTTTTTATTATATTTTTATATTGATTCCATTATTTCTTTTTATAGGATAGAATATTTAATTTTGTAATTTACTGTTAATTATACTAAAACTGGAAAATTCTAACCTAAATATTCCATATCCAAAATATTATCCTCTAAACTCTTAAAAAAAAATAGAATATTAGAATAATTTAACATTTATTTGTTTCATTAAATATTCTTTATAATTATTTAAATGATGGTATATATATTATTAGTATAGTATGATGTTTTTAATTAAAAATATTATGCAATATAGGGTGTAAATTTTTTTTGTCTAATATTAAATGGAGGCATAGAAAATATGAGGGATAAATTTTGGATTGTGTTTATAATATTTTTAGTACTTAGTATAACACCTATAAGTGCATCTGAGTTAGTGGATTTAAGTAAAGAAATGAATGATGATGATGTTCTACTGGATCAAACCAATAAAGGTATGCTAAAACATGTTGATAATGTTAAAAGTTATGCTTTGGGTGTGATACGGTGCGTAGTTAATATTTTTAATTGTGTTTGTTTTATAGTTGCAAATATTTGGAACTGGTGGAATTGGGGTGACGTATGGAATAATATCTGTAAAGTCGCGAAAAATGTCTATAAAATAAATAATTATATAGATAGTACATCTAACGAAGCATCTGGAACATTAATGTCATTGGTGAATTCAGTTATAGCAGCTGTAATATCAGGTTTTACTTTAATAGAATATACTGATAAATTGCCAGAAGCAGATGAACCTAAAGTAAGTAGCCAAATAAATATAATAAACAATTTAACATTAAATAACGACACTAACACCACAATCAATGAAACCAGTCAAAACCTCAATGAAACTAACCCAATAACCAATATAACTCCTCAAAATAATTTTAAAGGAGGTCATGTTTCAAATTCAAATGTTCAAAATATATCTTTTTACAAACTTCAAACAGGAGATGTGGTAATATATAAGAGTAAAGATCTATATTACAGATATCTTCAATTTGTATCGATTAAAAACTCCTCCTTTGTAATGTCTAACCAAACAGTTAATATTCAAACAGTGGTTTTAAATGGACCCTATAATAAAATTAAAGAAATCTCTTATGAGGATTTTATAAAAGGTTATACTGGCCAAGCTATCCCTGGAGATATTAATAATCTTAGAGCAAGCTCTAAAATAGTAAACCATCAATACCAACTACAACTAAAAGAAATCAATAACGCCCAAAAGGTAAATAATAAAACAAGAGATTCTACTATTTTAAAAAGATTTTTTTACATGCTTGGAACCGCAGTTTTCGTTGCAGGAACTATTCTTTTTCTGGGCTGTGCCTATATAACATGGCGCCAACGTAGTGCCTCTGCAGCTAGAAACCCTGATCAAATGAATCTTAGGAGTAATACGCGGAGTCATACTGTAAATAGTTATGGTGGACCAGGTGAACCTGTAACTTCTACACAAATTTCCCCTATTTCTTATGCTCAAGAGGCAGCTGTAGCTGCAGAGGAAAGTGGATGGACATGTGTATACTTTATATTAAGCGCTGCACTCTGTATAACCGGAATAGTACTTTTTGCTTTATTCTGGGATGATTGTAATAGTTTATTAGGCAAATTAGATGGCTCAGATGGTTCATTAGATAAAAATAAAGTTGATTTGAATTCTTGGGCTGTTACTGGTAATTGGACTGCTCCTGTTGCTGGTTGTTTG
>JAQVTJ010000067.1 GCA_028700095.1 Methanobacterium sp.
GGTGAAATTTTCTATTAACTGTTTAAATTCAGGGCTACATTCTAGAATAACTTCAATATTTGCTTCAACCTCCATATCGAGATCTTTTCGCATATCTTGAATCCTTCTTATAAGTTCCCTTGACATTGCTTCTGAAAATATTTCAGGTGTTAATTCAGTGTCTATAAAAACATTTCCACCATCAAAATCAGAGCTAGCAATATTTTCAGGTAATTCTGTTTCAAACACAATATCTTCAGCATCTAGTTCAATAGTTTTATCATCTAATTCTATAATAAAACATCCTGTTGAATTTATTTTTTCAATAATTTCATCACCATTTATTTCAGCTAATTTAGATGCAACTTTAGGCACATCTTGTCTGAGTTTAGGGCCTAGTGTTTTCATATTAGGTAGGGCATTTATTGTTAAATTTTCAAATTTACCAGATGAAATAACAGACTTGGTATTGGTTTGTTCCATTAAAATATTTTTAAGGGATTGAGCTGCATTTAACACTTCTTTATTTTCAGATACTATTACAATTCCTTTTACAGGCCATCTAAGTTTGTAACGAGCAGCATCACGTGCCCTTGCACATGCTTCAATTATTTTACGTAAAATTTCCATATTTGATTCAAGTTCTTTGTCTATATGTTTATTGTCAAAATCCCAATCAAGCATATGTAAACTTTCAGGAGCATCTGTTTCAACACTTCTTACTAGATTCTGATACATATCTTCTGTTATATGTGGCGTAATTGGGGCCATGGTTTTTATTAGGATTTTTAAAGCATTGTATAATGTATAATATGCTCCTAATTTATCAGGATCATCTTTTTCTATCCAAGTACGTCCCCTTATTAATCTTATATACCATCGGCTAAGATCTTCTAATATGAAGTTGTTTATTGCACGGGTTGCTTTATGGAAATGGAGTGAATCTAAAGATTCTGTTACTTCCATTGCAAGAGTATTTGCACGGGAGGTCATCCAAAGATCTTCGATGCGTAGGTTAAGATCTTTTTCTGTGTATATTGTTGGATCAAAACTATCTATTGACATATATGTGGTTGAAAAGACATAGACATTCCACAATATATTAAACATTTTATTCACATTTTTCAGTTCATCCCAATTAAATTTAAGGTCTTCCCATGGTTTATTACCCCATAAAAGGTAGAATCTGAGAACATCAGCACCGTAAAGTTTAATAACTTCATCAGGTTCCACTACATTTCCAAGGGATTTGCTCATCTTTTTTCCTTCTTCATCAAGGGTGAACCCATGCATAAGCACCTTTGTGTATGGTGTGCTGTTATTTGCTATAACACCACATCCTAGTTGGGAGTAGAACCATCCTCTTGTTTGGTCATGGCCTTCTGTAATGAAGTCATAGGGATACCATTCATTAAAAAGATCTTTCTTTTCTGGATAGTATAGTGCTGCCCATCCTGCAACTCCTGAATCTATCCAAACATCCAAAACATCAGGAATTCTATTCATTTTTCCACCGCATTTACAATTGATAATTATTTCATCAACATGTGGTCTGTGGATAAAATCTCCTTTAAGTTCTCCTTCTGCAGAAAGTTCTTTTAACTCTTTAATTGATCCTACAACTGTAATTTCTTTACAATCACTACATTCCCATATTGGTATGGGTATTCCCCAGTAACGTTGTCTTGATATTGTCCAGTCTCGGGCATTTTCCACCCAATTTTTGAAACGATTTTCACCAGCCCATGATGGAACCCATTCAACCTTTTTAAGCTCTGAAAGCATTTGGTCTTTTACATCTGTAATTTTTAAAAACCATTGTTTGGTTGCAAGATAAATAATTGGTGTTTTACATCTCCAACAAAATCCATATCTATGGTTAATTATATTTTCTTTAAATAGAAGATTGTGACTTTTAATATCTTCTATAATATGGGTATCAGCATCTTTAACAAATTGACCTGCATATTTACCTGCATCTTCTGTGAATAATCCTGCTTCATCAACAGGACAGAATATAGTAAGTCCATATTTTTTTCCAATTTCAAAATCATCAGGACCATGTCCTGGTGCTGTATGTACACAGCCGGTACCTTCTGTTAGTGTTACATGTTCTGCTGGTAATATTATATGTTTAAATTCTTTTTGAACCGGTATTTCATCTAAAAGCGGATGTTTATATTCTATACCCTCAAGATCTGTTCCTTTTACTATTTTTAAAATTTCATAATTTCCTTTTATTTCATTACAATGGCATTTTATATCTTCAGGATTATCAGCAGTTGTTGGGTTTAAAACTGTTTCTACTAATGCTTCTGCCATTATATATACTTCTTTTCCAACTTTTACATGGGCATATTCATAATCTGGGTTTATACAAACTGCCATGTTTGCTGGGAGTGTCCATGGGGTTGTGGTCCATACTAGTATGTAACTGGTGTATTCATCATTTTCTTGTTCTTTTAATGGAAATTTAACATAAATAGAAGGATCATCTTTATTTTCATAGTCAATTTCTGCCATAGCAAGGGCTGTTTCACATCTAGGACACCATGTAATAACTCTTTTATCATTTATTAACAGATTTTTTTCATTAGCTCTTTTAAGTGTCCACCAGCAGGATTCCATATATTTTGTGTCTAATGTAACATAGGGATTATCCCAATCCATCCAAACACCAAGAAGTTTGAATTGTTCAGTCATTAAACCTTTGTTTTCTATTGCAAATTCTTTACATTTATTTACAAAGTTTTCTATTCCTATTTTTTCCTCTATTTCCTTTTTACTTTTCAAACCCAATAATCCTTCTACTTTATGTTCGATTGGAAGGCCATGTGTATCCCATCCGGCTTGTCTTCGTATATTAAATCCAGACATGCTCTTATAACGAAGATATGTGTCTTTAATAATTTTATTCCAAGCTGTTCCAAGATGTATTCTACCACTGCAGTATGGTGGTCCATCTAAAAATGAATATTTAGGTTTATTTTCCCTCATTTTTTGGGTTCTTTCATAAATATCTCGGGTATTCCAGAATCTCTGCACCTTTTCTTCTATAATTTTTGAGTCGTATGAGCGTTTTGCCTCCTCTATGGGCATATTAATTCTCTCCTTTTATAATTTTCATTTATTTATGAATTATGATCTAAGTTTTGTTATAGGTATTATAAAATAGTTTAATTTATCTTTAAATGATATTTTTCTATAAAAAAATGAATTATGATAACTCTTTATAATAATAATTTAAAATTTTAAATAAAAAGAAAAAAAATGGAAAATTTAATCCCATGGATGAATTTATTGAAATCCACATATCACATATATGGGAGGATTGCTGTTTTTAATGGGATTATTATTTTAAATTTTTAGAATGTTCTAATTTTACCTTCAACCATCATTCCTGTGATTTGTCCAATATTTTCAAGCCAATTATCCATTATTCCTTCAACATCTTTGTTTACTGAATTCAGCTCATAGCCTTTATCAACAATTATCTGTGCACTTGCAGCTTTAGGTTGGTCAATAGGTTTTCCTATTTGGCTTAATAGCATAATATGGATTTGTTGAATTCCTTCCACATCTCTGGTTATTTCATCTGCCATTTTATTAGACAAAAGATTATATATTTTACCCACATGGTTTATTGGATTTTTACCTGAAGTTGCTTCCATTGACATTGGCCTGTTAGGTGTTATAAGCCCATTACATCTGTTACCTCTTCCTACAGAACCATCATCTCCCATTTCTGCTGAAGTTCCTGTTACAGTTAAATAATAACCTTTTTCTGTTTTACAGTTATTATCATCACCTGTATTTAAAAATGTCTCAACTTCTCTGTCTGTCTGTTTAAAGGCAAGATCTGTTATTATATCTGTTAATTCTTCTTTAACATTAATATAGGTGTCTCTTCCATCAACATATTTTGAAACCATTGCAACTGCTGTGGTTAAAACTATTTTATCATCTTCACGCAGTCCCATAACTTTTATATCTTCGCCTACTTGTGGATATTTCTTTTTAAACTTTCTAGAGTTTAAAAGTTCCTCTGCTGCAAGGACAATTTTCTCTGTTTCTGAAAATGGTGAAAATCCAACACCAAATGATGTATCATTGGCTGATGGCATACCATCTCTTCCGAAAACATCAACAAGATCTCCTGAACCATGACCAATTTTACATTCAACAACTGCTGTGCTTTCAACATCTAAATTAATAAGATTTTCTTTTAAATATTCCTTAGCAGCCATTATTGCAATTCTGTCAATACCAACCTTTTTTCCTTCAAATTCTGAAACTCCACGACCAGTTAAAAGTATGTCTATAGGTTTGATAATCTCTCCACCACCAAAATGTGGATCAGATTCTCCTGCGGTTATCTGGACTTCATCAGTATTATGATGTAAAATTCCGCCGAAATTTTCAAGGTAAGCATGACATAATGCTCTACTTACAGATTCTGCTATCCCATCACTTATACTGTCAGGGTGACCTATACCCTTTCTTTCTACTATTTCTACTTCTTGCTCTTCAATAGGTTTTTGAATAAGCTCCTTTACAATAATATTCCTCATAAATGGCCTCCCATATTAATATTAATTAATAAGTTAAAACTATCTCCTTAATGAGATATGTTAATAAAATAAATAAATATTTACTTTATATTAGCGATAATAACAACAATAATTAACATATACTTTTTTAAGATAGTGTTTACTGTATGGCATTTGAAATAACTGATATAAAAAATGATCCATACTTTAACTATATTTTTTTATAAAATTCAATGATTTTTCCATTAATTTATAAGCTAAACTAATTCATAAAAATAAATAAAAAATAAACAGTTTATCTCATAATAAAAATAAATGCATTTGGATATTATAAAATATTTTAATAAAAATAACACTATTATAATAAAACAATCTATACCATGGACATCCAAACACTATACAAAACAAGTAACCCATTTAATATACATAAAAATGGATAATTAAATATTATCTATTAAACATTAGTATATAAATTATAGGGGGTTTCTTTAATTATATTAATAGAATATTTTGTTGGCTTTTATAAAAAAAAATTTAGTAAATCTAAAACAAATAATTTAAATTATCATATATTTTTTTTGGATATCTAATAAAAATTTTTATAGACACATAATAAATAATTGTGTTATTTTAAAAAATAACAATAAGAAGGGTTTGAAACTATGAAATATATTGTTTTAATAAATAAAACTAAAAAAAAACAGTTTAGGCAAATGATTTTGTCAATAGTTTTATTTCAAGACTTTTGGGATTAATGTTTAAAAAAGATCTTCAAAGAGGTTTGATACTTAAATTACCAAAATCCCGAAGCAGAAAAGGTTCAACTATCCACATGTTTTTCATGAAATTTCCTTTAGATATAGTTTTCATTGATTCTAATAAAAAAGTGGTGGATATGATATCAATAGAACCTTGGAAAACATACACTCCATTAGCACCTGCAAGATATGTTATTGAAATGGAAAAAGGTACAATCAATAAATTTAATATTGAAATAGGAGATGAACTGGATTTCACATATGAATGTGTATAAAAAAAATATAAGATCCCACCAACATAATATTATATTAAATAATATATTGAGAGGACCTGTTATGAAAGTGAAAATATTTGATTATGGTAGGGATTCTAAAAATTATTATGTTATATACAAGGTTACTGAAATAGACCCAGAAGACCAGCAAAAGATTCAAGATAAAGTTGAAGGTAAAGCTGAACTTAAAAATGGTGATATGTATATTAAAACCTATTTTGAAGAGAAATATTACCCATTAGGCAGTGCTGATGCCAGTCTATGTATGGATGATTTTATTGCACGTGAAGAAATTGAAATGATTATTTATTTAACAAGCCTTCTTGGAGATGAAAAATTCAATATCATCTAAATAAAACCTAAACCAATAAAATTTAAATAAATAATATATATTATCCTATAACTCAAATAAAGCTATGAAAAAAACTCATTTTAAACTTCAGGCCATGATGTTACCTTAAAAAATACAAAATATAATGTCTGTTTTAAGAGATAAACATGGAATATATGAATTTAATGAAAAAACTTTGAAATTGTATCTTTAAATATAACAATACCTAATTTTAACCCTATTTTTAATGGTTACACCATAGTACATATTAGTGATATACATTTAGGCCAATGGATATCTGCAAAACATATTGAAGTATTAGTAAATCTTATAAATTTACAGAAAACCTGATATTAATTGCTATTACTGGAGATTTTGTTTCATATATTGGATGAGCCTATTATGTAATATGTTTAAATTTCTTAAAAATCTTAAACCAAAAGATGTAAACACTGGCTGTGCTTGGAAATCATGATTATTGGATTGGTGCTCGGGATATTTGTAGGATAATGGATGAAATTAATATTATAGAACTTGAAAATGATATTTACACAATAAAAAGTGCAATGTTACATTATAGTAGGAGTAGACAGTATTACCCTGGAAAAACATAATTTAGATGTTGTTTTAGAAAAATTTCAAAATCAGGACCTGTAATATTACTTGCACATGAACTAGATTTTGCAGATGAAAGTTCATTAACAGGAAGATTTTGTTTACAACTTTCAGGACATTTCCATGGAGGTCAAATAATTATCCCCGGATTAGGAACACCTATAAGAGGTCCTAATTTTAGAAAATATCCCTTGGGAAAATACCAAGTTAAAGATATGATCCCCTATACAAAACAGAGGTATTGGAACCAATATTTTTTGGATTCGAATTAACTTTCCGCCTCAAATTACCTTAATCACACTTCAAAGCTCTTAAATATATAGATTATAATTGGAATATAAAAAAAAGCCCTTTAAAATAATATATTTTTTTTTATAATTTATCATACAAGTAAATATATAAATTACATGAAGCAATAGCAAATTTTATGAAAAAACAAACAACTAAGATAGTACTTTACATTACAGGCCTATCTCTAATTGTGTCTGGTATTTTGGGTTTTATTTTACCTCAGCTAGATTTAACTCCCTTTACTTCAGT
Organism: Methanobacterium sp.; assembly: GCA_028700095.1. Taxonomy (GTDB): domain Archaea; phylum Methanobacteriota; class Methanobacteria; order Methanobacteriales; family Methanobacteriaceae; genus Methanobacterium_B. Next base: position 7,049 of record JAQVTJ010000067.1, read on the forward strand.
TGTATGGATAGTACTTGGAATAGTATTTCTAGCAATTGGCTACGGTACAAAAATTAGAAAGGTTGTACTATATGCTGCAGGAATATTTTTATTCATAGCAGGTATTTTAGGAATGGAATTCTCACAACTAGGAATATCCACTTTAAACTCTGTTTTATGGGCAATTTTAGGAATTTTATTTATGTATATTAGTTATAGTGTTAAATACTAATGATACGCCTATAATATAATTTAAAAAAAAATATGGAAAATAAATTATTTTTTATTTTCAATTGCTTTAATTCCAACTATTGCAACATTTCTTACTATGGGATTATCATCTTCAAGAGCTTCTTTAAAAACTTTTAATCCTCTTTTATCTGCTATTGATGCTAATCCAAGAGCTGCTCCATAACGCACACTTGGTTTTTCATCTTTCATTAGATGAATTAATGGCTCTACTGCTCTGACATCTGACTGCAAGTGATAATGCAGCTGCTTCTTTCACATGCCAATCCTCATCTTCCAAGGCTTTGATGAGAGGTTCAACCGCTTCAGGATCTCCAACTTCTGCAAGAAGTTCTGCAGCATCTTCTCGAACAACCCAATCCTTATTTTGAAGTTCATCCACAAGAAAATCTATTCTTTTACCTTTGGACATTTAATCCCTCCTTGTTGAAATATATTAAAATAGAAAAAAAATATTAGGTTTTTACAATCTATTTTTATGTTTAAACAATTATTAGTAATTATTTATTTTCAAGGGACACTCAAATTAATTATGAAATATTATATCTAAAAATATTATATATATTCAAATTAGGATATTTAAAAAAGATATTTGTCTAAAATAATAAATATTTAGATAATATTCAAATCTGATGGATGGCTTAATACATGTATTCCTTTTAATTCACCTAATTTTGTTGTGTTTTCAATGTCAATATCTCTCATATGTATGGTAATAATTTTACCACCGGTTACAGCTTGAAATGGACAATTATCTTGACAAGCACCACAACCCTCACATTTTAAGAGGTTTATTTCCATATAGGGTGTAATTGCATTACTTGGACATGTCTCAGCAGCTTCACATACTTCACAATTTTGACATTTATCAAGTTCTAATTTAGATGGTAGAACTGTTTGAAGATCACCAGATTCCATATCCACAGGGATAATATAGGTTTTAACAAGCCCTTTCCCAGATTGTGCAACTGCATTAGTTATTAGAGTATCTGCTATACCATTAACAATTTTTCCAATGGTATTTGAAGTGGTAGGAGAAACAACCAGCAGGTCATATGTTCCCAATGAAAAACGGCCAGTCATTGGGAAACTAGAACGTTGATCATCTTCAAGTACCAGCTCCCTATATTTACCTCCAGTTAAATTTTTAACTGTTTCAAAAAGCCCATACATTTTAAGAACTTCTTCACCTGCACCTGAAAGTAGTATTGTAACTTCATGTGTCTTTGAAAGTTTAACTAATATATTAACACTTTCTTCTAGTAAATGTCCTGCACCTGTAATTCCCCAAGCAATTCTCATATTAATTCTCCTAAAAATTTGGCTTATAAAAAAAAGGGATATTTATTTTTTAAAAGTCAACATAGTTATATGCTTCATCATTTTTAAATGCATAATGTACTTTGTTAAATTGACTTATATATTCTGTAACTTCCTCTTTAATATTTTCCCCATCAATTACAACCCTTTTTATGAATTCTGCTATTTCTAACATGTTTGATTCTTTTAGTCCTCGTCTGGTTATTTCTTGTGTTCCAATACGAATACCTGATGGATCATTTGAATGATATACATCATCCCATGGGAATAGATTTTTGTTGAGAATTATATTATTTGCTTCAAAATCCTTTGCAAGATCTGATGCTCTTCCAAAATTTGATACATCCACTGCTAGTTGATGGGATT
>JAQVTJ010000068.1 GCA_028700095.1 Methanobacterium sp.
ATATCAACATGTATCAATGAAAAAGTATGTATAAGTTCCACTGCAGCAGCAGTTTTAAGTGCTTCTTCTGCATGTCCACCAACAGCTTCTGAACTTAATACAACAAGGGATGGGCGAATTTTCTTTCCGCCTGCTTCTATAAGATGTAGTGTAGATTTTTGAAGTTCATCAGGATCCACTGTACTAAGTGAATGTTTTATTTCTTCATCTATACTTTTAGAATATTTCTTTAAAATGTCAACTACTTCCATCAAACTCCTCCATTAAACACCTGTGCCTGACCATTCCGTAAAATGTGAATATCATTCCCTAATTTATATCCTTCTTCCTCTGCAAGTTCTGTGTATGCTGCTAACATGTTTAAATCACCATGTGATGGTATTAGATGTTTAGGATCTAACATTCTTATAAAGTCACGATGATCTTCTTTACCTGCATGACCTGAAACATGTGCATTTGTAAATATTCTTGCACCACTTGATTTAAGTCTTCTTTCCATTAAGTTACGGTTAGCTATATTCATAGGATTAGGTATTACAGATGCAGATATAACAACATTATCTCCCGGTCTTACATTGAACATTGTTTTACCATTTGCTATTCTGGGAAGAAGAGCATCTGGTTCTCCTTGATGCCCTGTTGCAACCAGTACATATTCTGATCTGTTTTCATCTGCCATTGCAAGTGCTCTGTTAACAGCCTTAGGACTTCCATATACACTTGCAGTATCTGGAAGTTTTAATATTCCCATTGTTTCTGCCATTGTACAATAACGTTCCATTGACCTTCCTAAAAGTAGAATTTTACGATTACTCTCATCTGCTATGTTACAAATTGCCTGAATTCTCTCAATATGTGATGAAAAGGTGGTTATAAGCATTCCATTATCTTCTTTTAATGGTTCTTCCATTATATCCTTGAGCACCAATCTTGCAACTTTTTCTGAATGGGTTTTTAATTGATCATCTTCTGCTGCACGTGTTGCATCAACTATAAGTGCTAAAACCCCTTTTCTACCGAGTTCTCTGAATCTCTGATAGTCTGGTGGTGGTGAAAGTGTCTGGTGATTATCAAATTTAAAATCATTTGAATATACAATTATACCCTTTGATGTGTGCAATACAGGTGTAACTGTCTGTGGTATACTATGTGTTGTGCGTACAAATTCTAATGTTATATCTGGAGATATTTGTATTTTCTCCCCTGAATTTAATACATGCAATGGATTTGTGACTTTAAATTTTCTTTCTCCCTTTATGGTTTTTTCAATTAAAGCCATTGTATAGGGTGTGGCTATTAATGGAGCTTCATATCTATGTGCTAGTTTTGCAACTGCACCTATATGATCCAAATGTCCATGTGTAAATACTATTGCCCTTACTTTTCCATCTACATCCTTCATAAGTGTGTCGTCTGGTATTATTCCCCTTTCAATGAGGTCTAAACTATGCATTCTTGCTATATCTGTATCTTCATGGATATGGATTCTGTCTAGGTGTATTCCCATGTCGAATATTACAACATCTTCACCTACTTTTACAGCAGACATGTTTTTGCCTACTTCTTCATATCCTCCTATTGCTATTATTTCAACGCTCATTCTGTGATCTCCTCGCGTATTTTTTTGTGTCAAAACCTCTTTCATTAAGCCATTCTCTTGTATCGCCTTTTATAATAAGGTTGGATTTTCTAAGTTCTGCTATGTTTGATGCTCCGACAAGGAACATTGCAACGCGGAGTTCCTCATTAAATTTATTAATTTTATTAATTACTGATTCATGTCCAAGGTATGCTTCTTTCAAAAGTGGTAATGCAACACCTACTGCATCTGCCCCTAAAGCTAATGCTTTAGCTGCATCTAAACCGCTTCTTATACCTCCAGATGATATTACTGGTATTTTAACTGAATCACAAACCTCTACAGTACTTGCTGCTGTTGGAATTCCCCAGTCCCAGTAAAGATCTCCCATGGATCTGTTATCTGCTCTGTATGTTTCTACAGCTGCCCAACTTGTACCTCCAGAACCTGCAATATCTATTGCACTGACTCCTGTATTTTCAAGTTTTATAGCATCTTCTACACTTATACCTGCACCTGTTTCTTTGGCTATAACTGGTATTTTAAGGGATTTTGAAATTTCTTTTATTGCATTAATATGTCCTTTAGCATTTACATCACCCTCAGGCTGTATTGCTTCTTGTAATGGATTTAAATGTACTGCTAATGCATCTGCATTTATCATATCAACTGATTTTTGTGCCAATTCAATTTGTTGACATCCGATATTTCCAATTATAAATGATGATGGTGCTTCTTTTCTTACAACAGTATATGTTGATATAAGTTCAGGATTTGCTACTGCTGCTCTCTGACTTCCAACACCCATACCAATATTTAATTTATTCACTGCCTTTGCAAATTCCCTGTTAATGGATAATGCAGCTGGATGTCCGCCTGTAATTGCAGATATTAAAAATGGTGAATCCAACTTTTTACCAAGGAATTCTATTGAAATATCAATATCTCCCTTGTTAACTTCTGGAAGTGCTTTATGGATGAGTTCTATTTCCTCAAATCCTGTTTTCTTTTTATATTCAACTTCACAGTCTTTACATAGGAGTAAATGTTCTAATTTTCTGTCTGAAATCATTTTTTTTCCTTCATTTTTCATTTCTTATTAAAGTCCCTATTCCTTTTACGCCATTTAAAGCATTTTTTATATTATTATTGTGAGTTGCATTGATTATTTCCGATTCAATACCAATTTTAGCTAGTTCTAATAGTTCAGATAATTTTCCACCCATACCGCCTGTTACATCTACTGTTTGTGTATTATCTGTTGATTCCAGTTCTTGGTGTGAGGTAACTATTTTCATAAGATATGCATCAGTATATTTTTTTGGATCTTTATTGTAAATTCCATCAACATCAGAACCTAGAATAACCTTTTCAGGTTTTAGATTTTCTGCTATATATTTTACTATTTGATCCCCTGATAATACTGCCATTTTAATTTTATTATCCCTATCTAGAACAACATCGCCATAGATCACTGGAACAAATCCTAATTCTAAATATTTTGTAATTAAATCCAAATTTATATTTATTATACGTTTATTATTTGTTTCTATGAATGATGAGGGTTGTATTGATACTGCTGGGATTTCTTGTTCCAATAAATATTGACATACCATTGCATTGAGGTTTTTAACTGAATTTTGGGTTTTTGAAAATCCCTTTCTTTTTCTTTTAAGTTCTTGTGTTGTTTTTATTTCATTACCTATTAAATATTCCTTGGCATATGGATGGCCAAATGATCCTGCTCCATGTACTATAATTAATTTATGATATGATGAAGTTGATATTTCTCTAGCAATTCTTATTAGATTAAATGAATCCAAAGTAGGGGTTAATGATTTTTTGCGGGTTATAACGCTTCCGCCAAGCTTTAAAATTATCAATTAAGCACCTTTATTATTTATAAATTTATTTATTTGATTTATATAACTTTTTTTTTCTATATTATCTAAATATATATTTTTTTGTAAAATATTTTGCAAATTATATTATTATAAATTCCTTTTTTTTATGGTGGAATCTATTTATTTGGATTCTTGTCTTACACCCTCATTGGATATATTTATTTTAAAAGCATTTTCAAATTTATTTATAAATGATATTACTTCATCTACATGTTCAGGGCAGTATGCTATTATACTTCCGCCCCCACCTGCTCCTGTTACTTTTGATCCGAGTGCTCCGGCTTTACGGGCAGAATAAACCATTTTAGATAATTCTTCTGTACTTACTCCTATTGAATCTAATAATCCGTAGTTAATATTCATGAGTTCACCAATTTTTTCATGATCTCGGTTAATTAATGCTTTACATGCATGTTTTGTAATTGATTCCATGGAGTTGAGTATTGGGTTCATTATTTCGGGATATTTTTCAACTTTAAGCCTTACAGATTCTACTAATTTTCCTGTATTACCTCTTTTAGATGTGTATCCAATTATTATTGGAATTTCTGTATTTATATCTAGTTTTATAATTTTATTAGCATTATTTGAAAGGTAGATTACCCCACCATGGGTGCTGAGTGTTGTGTCAATGGGACTTGCTGCACCTTGTACTTCTAGTTCTACTTGGTGGGCTAGTTTTGCTATTTCGTTTTTTGTAAGATTTATATTATTATATATTGATAATGAGAATATTGTTGCAACTGTTACTGCTGCTGATGATCCTAGCCCTGCACCAATAGGTATGTCCATATTTATAGTTATTTCTAGCCCATCATTTGTATTGGTCTTTATAAGAGATTTCAGAACATATTCAAGAATATTTTTTTTCTTATATTCTCCATTATTATAATCTATTAATTCTTCTTTAAGGTTTAGAAATCCTGATACACCCAGTTCTTCCACAGTTACATGGGTTTTTTTATCTTCTCGTTTCTCTATTTTTACATATACCCTTTTGTCAACTGCAGCTGCTATTGCAGGTTTACCATAGACTACTGCATGTTCCCCGAATAATATTGTTTTTCCAGGGGCTGATGTTATAACATGTTTTGGGCTTAACATAATGATCCTTAATTTGAATTCTATAATTTTGTTAAATAAATATTTATTTTATAAAATGTTTTAAATTTTATTATAAAACTTTTATTTTCTTGGATTATTATATAAACCTTGAAATATTTGTTTTTTCTAAATTTTGTTATATATAAACTGGGGAGAAATTATTTTTTTTTTATCTGAAAACTGCTGATAAATATGCTACAACTGAATTTTTATCTCCTGTTGTATCTCCGCTTGTTGCATATTTTTCTATTTGACAGTTGGTTGCTCCCATTTTTTTTGTTGCAAATATTGTTCCTGCTACTGGACCATATCCACACATACTAATATTGAACTGTTTTACATTGTTCATCATTAGTTTTTCATCCATTGCTTTAATTGCATTTATTACTTGTATATCCTGTTTTTCTGCAATATATTGTGGTTGATAGTGTGTTAAGTCTGTGCTTGCAATAACAACCACATCTCTTCCAAGTTTATTAGCTGTTTTATGGATTAAATCACCAATTTCAGTTGCTGTTTCTATATTCTGCATCCACATTGTTATGGGTATAAATTGGAAATCTTGTTTAAAATATTGTAGAAATGGTAATTGAACTTCTGCACTATGTTCTTTTATATGTGCATCACTATTTACATCTATTATTGTTGTATTTTCTATTAAAAGATCTGCAAATTCACTATCTATATCAACTAATCCTAGTGGTGTTTCCCATGAGCCTTGGTTCATTGCAGATATTCCTGATCCCATTCCTGTGTGGTTGGGGCAGAGTATTATAAAAGTTTCTGGAAATCCGTCCTTTGCAATTTCAGAATAACTATGTGCAGCAACAGATCCTGAATAAATATACCCTGCATGAGGTGCTATAACACCTTTAATATTTCGTTTATTCCCAATTTCAGGAATACTTCCAGGGCCTAAAGGGCTTTGGAAGCACCATTCAATTTGTTTTATAAGTGAATTAGGATCTATTTCATAAAAAAGTCCTGCAACTGCAGGTTTTCTTATCATAAAACCACCTCAACTTTTTTTTTAACAAAATAAATTTATCTATTTATTTATTGTTTAAACAAATATAAATTAATTATTGGTGTTTATAGTTTCTTATGCATTGGCCTAAATATTATTTAATATAATTTTATATTACAAATTTTTACATTTTTAGTTCAAAGTCTGTTGGAGGTATGTCTAGATCTTGGTCTTCTGCTAGGTCTCCTCTTCCTCTGAGTGTTTGTCTGGCTAATAACCAGTATACTAATGCTATTGCTTTTCTTCCTTTATTATTTACTGGTACAACTATATCCACATTTCCAAGAAGGTTTTCTGTATCACATAACGCTACAACAGGAATTCCTATTTGTCTTGCTTCAATTATTGCCTGTGAATCTGATCTTGGATCTGTTACAACCAATACTTTAGGTTCTATGAATTTAGCATAGTTGGGATTGGTTAATGTTCCAGGTATAAATCTTCCAGGTATTGTTTTTGTACCGGTAATTTGACCGAATTTTTTAACTGGAGCTTGTCCATATTGTCTGGTTGATACTACCAGTATATCATCTGGATCATATTTTGCTAAGAATTTTCCTGCAGCAACTATTCTATCATTAGTTTTTCTAACGTCTAGTACATACAGACCATCTGCTCTTACTCTGTATATATAACTTTCCATATCCTTAGTTTTTTGTTGTGTACCAATATGTAAACCTGCTGCTAAATATTTATCCAATGGAATTAATAATTCTGACAATTTATCACCTCATATTTGATATTTAAGTTATTTATAAAATTTTTTTTTGTTGTAATTTTTTTTTTTACATAAAAATTTTAATCATCATCTTCAACTACAACTGCCTCATGTGGGCAGACATCCATGCATACTTCGCATAGACTGCATTCTTCTTTGTTTTGTATTACAACTTTTTCCCCATCAAGTATGAGAACTTCCATTGGGCAGACATCTATGCATTCTGCGCAGTCTGCTCCTTCACATTTTTCTTGGTCTATTGATATTTTAGCCATATTTTTTCTCCGATAATATTCTTTTTCCCATCTAATAATAGATTAAATGGTTTTGCATAGATTATCAATGCTGTTTTTTTATTTTTTTTATTTATTACTATAACATATTTTTTTCTGTTTTAATATTTTTATCAGAATAATAATATGATATAATATATATTTTTTTTAATAACTTACCTATATTTAGCTATTTCTGCCATTTTAGGGTTGCTCATTTCTTCTTCTATTCTTATAAGTTCGTTGAGTTTAGCTATACGTTCACCGCCAACAGCACCTGTCTTAATTAGGGGACATGTAAATGCTACTGCAAGATGTGCTATTGTATCATCTGTTGTTTCACCTGAACGATGTGATACAACTGGTACATATTTATTGTTACGTGCTAATTCAACTGTTTTGTAAGTATCTGTTAATGTTCCTATCTGGTTGGGTTTGATTATTATTGAATTTCCTGATTGTTTATCTATTCCTTCGGCCAATATTTGGGCATTGGTTACAAATAAATCATCACCACAGATAAGTGCTTTTTTACCAGATTTCTTGGTTAATTCTGCAAATCCTTCAAAATCGCCTTCTCGGATAGGATCTTCAACATAGTAGTAGCCATAGGTATCTATTAACTCTGCAACATAGTCTACTTGTTGACCAATACTTCTTCGTATACCTTCTTTTGCATAGACATATTCCTTTGTTTCTGAATCCCAGAATTCACTTGCTGCCATGTCTAATGAGGGTTTTACAAGTACGCCTGTTTCGTTGCTTACTGTTTCACAAGCTTTAACATGTATTTCAATGGCTTGTTGGTTGTTAAGGTTAGGTGCCCATCCTCCTTCATCACCCTTTCCACCTGTGAAAGAGTTGTCTTTGGTTTGTATGAGTTCTCTAATCTTTTTATGGACATTTACATTGGTGAACACTGCTTCTGTTATGGTTTCTGCACCTACAGGAACTACTAAAAATTCTTGGATATCTGGTGCATTTTTACCTGCATGTGCTCCTCCATTAATCATATTTCCAAGGGGAAATGGAATTTCTGTCTGCATGTTTCCGCCTAGGAATTTGTAAAGAGGCATATTATAGGATGCTGCTGCTGCTTTAGCTGTTGCCATACTAACAGCAACTGTTGTATTACCACCAATGGAAGCTAAGTTTTCTGTACCGTCAATTTCCTTTAAAACAAGGTCAATCTCGTTTAGATCTTCTGCATCCATTCCAATAAGTTCAGATGAGATTATATCTTCAACTTCACCTATTATTTTATCTACCCCTCCCTTTGGAAATGCAACTACTTCACGTGATCCTGTACTTGCTCCGCTTGGGGCTGCTGCCCTGCCAAAACCGTTCCAGGTTACTACATCTACCTCTAGGGTGGAATTTCCTCTGCTATCTAAAATTTTTCTTACACGAATATCTTCAATAACACTTTCCACAAAAACACCTCTTTTTAAAAAATAGTGGTTATTTAGGTTGTTTTGGTTATTAAGTTTGGATAATTTAATTAAATGAAATATTTTTTTTCCTATTTGTTGGAATAATTGAAAAACTTTTCTAATAATTTTATGAAATGGAAATTAAATTGTTTTTCTTCTGACATCAAGGGGTAATTTATTTTTTTTAAGTTCATATAATGCAATATCTATTGGATCTATAGAATCTGCTTTAGACACATCTATCTGTGGATCTGCACCCATAGATAATTGTAATGCTCTTGCACCTATTATTCTTGCCCTTTCAAACCTTGTAAGTTTTTTAACAGCCATAATATCTTCTCCCTATTAAATAATTATATTTCTTTTCTTATGTCATAGAAATGAAAAATGTAGTGGGGCCGCCGAGATTTGAACTCGGGTCTCCAGCGTTCCGGTGTATTAATTGACCATCCCCGTTCCAGTCGATGAAATATTTTTTTTTTACGTAGAAAATTTCTTTTTTTTTATTAAATAGAAAATTTCTTTTTTGTGTAGAATATAAATTTTCTATGCTGGATACTTCTTTCAATGGCTGAGAGGATGGACCAAGCTACCCTACGGCCCCTATGATAAATTATTTTTTTTTACCATACCTCTACATGTGCTATGAACATTCTTCTGCAACAGTACATTGAGATCCCAAGATCATCTAAAACCTTTTTGGGGTCTTCCCCATTATCGGTTCTTTTTTTGTACTCTTCATAGTATGCTGATACTACTTTACCGC
>JAQVTJ010000069.1 GCA_028700095.1 Methanobacterium sp.
GCTTTACAATATGGTCAAATAGTTTTTGGTGGACTTATATTCCTGATATTTTCAAGTGTTGCTTCAGGAATACTTAGAGCTGAAGGAGATGTTAATAGGCCAATGTATGCAATGGCAACAACTGCAATTCTTAACATAATTTTGGATCCTATTTTCATATATTATCTGGGGTTAGGTGTTTCAGGTGCAGCAATTGCAACTGTAATATCTGCAATTATTTCATCTGCTTTAATTCTTTACTGGTTACTTTTAAAACGTGACACATATGTTTCATTATCTCAAAAAGATTTTAATGCTAACTGGAAAGTTATAAAAAATATTTTAGGTGTTGGTTTACCTGCAAGTGCTGAATTTTTTGTAATGTCCATATTAGGAATTGTAATTAATATTATGTTGGTTATAACTGGAGGAACAGATGCTGTAGCAGTTTATACTGCAGGTTGGAGAATTGTAATGATAGCAATGATACCTGCTATTGGAATAGGTACTGCTGCAATTACAATAGCGGGTGCTGCATATGGATCACGAAAATATGATAATATTTCCATTGCACTCAATTATTCTTCTAAGCTGGCAATTGGAATTGCTGCAATAACAGGGCTGATAATTTATATATTTGCTTCAAATATAGCCAATATCTTCGCATATTCATCTGAAAGTGCATTTATGGCACCTTCTATAACAGCATTCCTCCATGTTATGTATTTCTTCTTAATTGTTGTGCCACTTGGAATCTCTGCAAGTTCAATATTCCATGGAATGGGAAAAGGATTAACATCATTAACCCTTACTATAATCAGAGAACTTTTATTCATTTCAGTATTTGCCTATTTAATGGCTTTTACTTGGGGTTTTGGAGAATATGGGATATGGTGGGGAATAGTTATAGGAGCTGCTTTTGGATGTGGAATAGCATATTTTTGGGCAGCACGATATATTAAAGGACTTAAAAGAAGTTATTATAAACAGATAAATTCCTAAAAAAAAAAGAATTTCATAGAAAATAGATAAAATATCGGTGTATAAATTATTTATTATTATAATTTACCATTTTTTTTATTTTTTTATAGTGTTATTTTTTTTATTTAATTTTTCATCCCACAAATATCCTTACTCTCCATCCTTCTTCTTTTTCAATAATTTCTCCTCTAAGTGGTATGAAATGGGAGTCTATTAAAAGACGGAGATAAGTTACTTGTTTTGCAGGTAATTTCAGAGGACTTTTTATTTTCCGATCTTCTGCACGCATTTCACAACAAAGCCTATCATTTTTATCAACATAAAAAAGTGCTTCTAATCCATTTTTCAGAGATTCTACTTCAAAACTTCGAAGATACATTCCAGCATCAAATGTATATAAAGCTTTATTCGATCCCCTATCTCCTTTTCTGAACATTTTATGAGCATCAGATGAAGAGTTACCTTCATTTGATCTGGAAGATACATACCAAGCCCTTTCAATTACTTGTTCCACACTCATATCTTCAGGGATAATTCCATTATTTTCATATTTTTTAATTAAATTAAACACTTCGCTACGTGTTACATCTTCTTCAAAAGCACTAACAGCAAGTCGGGTAAGTACAGGTCCATAACCTGCCATTCTAAATGAAGCCCACATTTGGTCTTCATATTTATAACTTCTACCTGCAACAATAGCATTAACAGCATCAGCATTCATATGTGCTATGTTATTAAGATTAGCACGAGAATAGGTGTTTAAACGTTTAGAAAGATCTTTAAGGTTCCTTTCACCGGGAATATTTCCTTTTCGTATTTCTTCTTCAAGTATTTGGATGGTTGAATCTGGAAGTAGTTTAATAACACTTTCAGGTATTTCCATATTATTTTCTAATATTTCTCTTCTTATCATTCTTCCAGATATTTTATCTCCAGAAATCTTGTACTCAGGAATTATATGGAATTTAAGCTTTTTATTATATTTATTATATAAAAATTCATTTACAGCAAACCATCTTATAACATTTCTATTAGGTAAATTTCGGGGTATTCCACTGAAAATTCCCTTCTGAGCAAAGTTTGATGCATATTTCTTAATTTTGGCGGTTGAAACATCTGCTGCATCTACATAATCAATAACACCATCTTCGATCATCCTAGCTATTCTTATTGGGACAGTATAAGCCAATGTTAATCTATGATGAAGTCCTTCTATAGGTACAATTCTATCAGCACCCGCTTCCAATGCCATTTTACTTCTTGCTTCATAACTTGCAAAAAAAGGAGCATGGTTTGCACTGTAACCTTTATTTAGATAGATAACAACTTTATCATCTTTCTTATCAGCAAGATCTCTTGCTTTATCAATAAGTTTAACATGTCCTTTATGGACCGGGTCAAAATCAGCACTTATACCTATCATTGTATTACATCCATTAAACCATCTCTTTCTTTATATTTGTTATATGATAATTTACAATTACTTCTTATAAAATCCAATGTTTATTAAGGTTAATTTATATCTGACCTATACTATTCAACTATTTTCAACTATTCACCTTTTTATATAGGGATTTTGTACAAGGTATTTAAGCTATAAAACCGTTATATGGATGTTATTATATTTAATGTTCTAAATATGTTTGTTATTTATTTTTACAAAACAATACCCACTATTATAGGCAGAAAAATAAATCAAAATAAATTATTCTACAAAAAAAAATATAGGTTGAATTTTTTTTTTATTTAGTAAAAATAAAATTTTTAGGCTATTTTATCCCTTTATGAAAAAAAGTGTAAAATATACCAAAGAACTCCATTCAGGACTTATAAATGTTAAAGCAATTGCAACCAATGCCAAAGAAGGAAGTGCCAAGCCAGTTTTATTACGAGATTTTACCATTTTTTTATTGGCATTCTTGTCTAATAAATTTTTTTTATTTGCATAATACCAGTTAAGACTAAATAAAACACCGATAAAAAACAGATTCAAATCAAAAAATATTATTGGAACTTTTAGATAACCATAACATCCTACCAAATTTGTTGAAAATGGTATCAATGCAATTAAACTTAACCATATAATATTTATCCATAAAAGAGTTTGATTAACTTTTTTTATAAAATAAAACTGTGTATGATTTATCCTCCAAAATAATGCTAATAAAATAAAACTCATGAAATAAATAAAAAATTGATGAAACATTGCAAAAAAACTATTTATTATAGCAAAATCTGTTGTAGGATATGTTAATTGAGGCACATTAAGGCTTAAAACTAATAATGTCATTGCAATGGCAAATACACCATCTACCAAAGTTTCAATACGTTTGGTGGTCATTAGAATGTTATAATTTCCCATAAAATATTCTCCTCTTTCATTTGAATTTAAGATAATTACATATATATAATATAAATACAATCATTTCATCCTTTTAATGGTTCAGTTATAACTGCACCTATCAAAAGCCCAAGAGAAATAGCTACTATGGTCATGAAAACAGTTATACCCTCTGTTAAGGCTGTTAAATAATTTTGACTAACTAATGTTGCTAAACTCATAACTCCCAATGCACCGGGAACAAGTATCCAAAAGGCAGGCATTATTGAAACAATACTTGGGGTTTTATGATCTAGTTTTTCAATTATTTTCCCGCTTATTGTCATTAGAAGTGATCCTAAAAAAGCTCCAAACACCCCTCCTACAAAATGGTTTCCAGCTTGCTGACTAAAAAATGCTATGTATAATATTAGTATAACCCAAGGAATGTCTTTATTTTTAATTGACATAAAAAAATACATTCCCATAGCAAATATAAAAACTCCAAGATACGGAGCCCACCATCCTAATGCATTTAATTGATTGGCTACTAGAAAATTTTGTTGGGAAATACCAGTAATTTGTATTCCTATAAGCACTCCAAACAATAAAAGAAACAATATTGCAGTTCCATATATTACTCTACTTGCACCAGATATAATCTCACCATATGCCAATTCAAACATTCCTGTTGTTAAAGTAGCACCTGGCAGAAAATAGGCTAATGCAGTAATAACATTGCAACAGAACCTGTAATTAATCCAGATTTAACACCTAAAATAGAGAAGTAAGTAACAATTAAAGCTGCAACAACAGGAAGTATAAGTAAAAATCTTGATCTACCACTACTAATAATAAATAAAATTCCAACTATTGCTCCAAGAACACCTGAAACAACCAATTGTTGAGGTGTAGGTTGGAGTAACATTCCAATACCCACAGAAAATAATATATATCCAAATAATATACCTAAAGATCCAAATTTATGTTTTTCAGATAATATTCTCTTTAAACATTTTTTACCTTCTGTTGGGCTAATGTTACCAGC
Organism: Methanobacterium sp.; assembly: GCA_028700095.1. GTDB lineage: Archaea > Methanobacteriota > Methanobacteria > Methanobacteriales > Methanobacteriaceae > Methanobacterium_B. The sequence continues at coordinate 4,329 of JAQVTJ010000069.1, forward strand.
TTATGCCATATATATTAAATCATATATCTCAGAAACCTGATTTAAAGGTAAAAATCCAGGTTTTTGTATGGTGGCGTTTAAAGGTGCTGCTTCATGATCACCAATTTTCAAAATTAACATGGTAGGAAATACCAGAATCTCATCTTTTACATTATATGCTTCGGCTATCTTTTCTAAAATTATTTTAATATCCACAACAGAAACACCTAAAGCTGTTAAAACCTTACCTAATTGGGTTAAAAATTCCATTAAACCATTAGATGAAATTTCATCTGTTTTAAAATCATTATTTTCCATTTGAATTATACCATATACTTTGAAGAAATTTTTTTTTTAGATTTCTTTTAATATTTTATTTTTACTACCAAAAAATTTTATCTAGATTATTTAAAATATTATTTCTATTTAAAAAAAAATATATTATACTATATAATTATTTTTTACGAATTAAATTTGTAGTTGATCTTGTAATATCACCATATTCAATCTCAGATCTCCATTTATCCTTACATTCACATTCAAAATCTTCAGGAATTGTTTGATTAAGATTTGAATCAATTATCATATTTTTCAGGAGTGAATTACATTTTTTACAGTTATAAGGTCCTCTTCTACTTCCAAAACCTGCAGTATCCATAATTACCGGGATATCCAGGGATTTTCTAACCTGTTTTATAATTTCCATTATACTCCATATCCATGGGGGCTGATATGATCCACCTTTCCATAAAAGTTCCATTAAAGTATCTTTATGTATGGTTGCTGGGCAAAATGATATTCTACTTACACCAACAGATTCTGCATATTCTGCTGACTTAACTGCTTCATCTATTGCATTTTTTTCTGATGTTAATATGGGCTTAACAAAGAGATATGCCTTTGCTTTCACATCACAATCTAAATTTGTTGTTTTAATAATTTCAAGAGCTCTTTCAAAATCTTCCCTTGAGAAACCTTTATTGATCTTCTCTTCTCTAGTATAATCATTGGATGTTTCAAGACCAATACCAATCTCAAATATTTTATTTCCAAGAAACTTACAACATTCTTTTAATACTTCAGCAGTGATATATTCGGGTCTTGATTCAACAACTACTTCTTCAATATTTTCTTTATTTTTAAGGATTTTTAAAATTTCATTTCTGGCTCTTACTGGTATTTCATTAGGATTGAGAAAACTACCAGAAACAAATATTTTAACCACTGTTTTTTCCTTTATCTCATATTTTCCAATTGATTTTTTAAATATATCTATTAATTCTTCTGAATCCACCTTTTCAAGAGGAGAATCAGCAACATAACTGCACATTGTACAGCCTCCAGATACTGAGACAGCCCATGCACATCCGGAGGTAGGTAGAACTATAAAAATTGTATTACCCTTTCCAGAGTATAGAATATCTTCCCCTGACCAGGATGCAGCAAGATCTTCAGGAGATCTTTTCTCCATCTTATCCAGAGCATTTTCTCTGATTTCTTGCATTAAATTTTGAATTTCCATTTATTCACTTTCCATTTACATAAATAAATAATTTTAAAATAATATTCTTATTATTAATTAATATAAACTAGTTGTTGATAAGGATATAGGTGTATATATTTGGTAAATGAGATTAATGTCAAAACGATTCTTAACAAGAATAAAAAACATGATGGTTGGTTTTTAGGTAATTATACATTAAATCCATATGCAGGATGTTCAATGGCTTGCATATACTGTTATACTCGTGGTAGTAAATACGGCGGTGACTATGGGGTTGAAGTAGCAGCTAAATCAAATGCAGTTCCTTTACTAAAAAAACAGTTAAAAAATAGTATAAGGCGAAATGAAAGAGGTATAATAATATTAGGATCTGCTGCTGATCCATATCCATTAGTTGAAAAAGACTTAACTCTGACTCGGGAAATACTTGGAATAATTAAACGATATAAGTTCCCAATCCACATCCTAACTAAATCAAAATTGATAATAAGAGATATGGATATTTTAAAGGGTATTAAAGAGGTTGCGATTTTACCAGATGAACTAATAAATAAACTGGACAATGGAGTCATTATATCTTTTTCATTTTCTACCTTAAATGAAAAATTAGCTAAAATTATTTAACCCGGAGCTCCCAGTCCTATTGAACGCTTAAAAACAATGAAAAAGTTTAGTAATGTGGGATTTAAAACAGGGATCATTAATATGCCTACACTTCCCTTCTTATCTGATTCAGAAAAAGAAATTAAAGCAATAGCTATGAATGCAAAGAGTTATGGGGCGCATTATGTTTTACATGCTGGTTTAACTTTATATGGGAATGGTCAAGATGATTGTAAGACACTTTACTTCAATTTTTTAAAGGATCATTATCCTGATCTTTTACCAGGGTATGAAAAACTCTTTAAAGGATCAATTACATATTCCAGAGATTATCAGAATGATTTGAGCATTAAGTTTAGCACAATTTCTAGCAGTTATGGTATTAAAAACAGAATTACAACAATTAAGTAATAGAAAATCAATAAAACTGTTGATGATTATAAATAATGTAATTGTATTGGAATGATTTTTCTTTTATAAGTTAGTCTTTTTTTTTTGTTATGGAATAATACAAACAGGCAGTATTTTACATTTTATCTCGGACTTTGATAAGTAATTAAAAAGATAATATTTGCTATAAATGGCCATAACCCTGTTTGATTATGCCTATAGGATTAAATCTTTTTGGATCATCTATAAAATAACTGTAAGGACATTTACTATGTATTTTTAAATGAAAACTATCTGGTTTTATTTCTATAGATCTAGAGATCTTCATATAGCATATTTATAAACATTATATGATACTAGAACCCAAAGACTGATAAATAAGTTTAGAGACGTATTTAGGGTTTCTTAATATATTATTTAGAAAAAGAAAAAAAGATGGAGAGTTTAGAAGTTTTCTATAACTTCTCCGAGTAATTTTATGGACTTTTCTTTGTCCGGTCCTATAGGTGAACCTGCAACATATTGTGTTACACCCATTTCTCCGAGAGCTTCGATCTTAGGAACAAACTCTGCTGGTGTACCAACTACTGAGAATGCTTCCATTAATGCGTCGTCTACTGCTCCGATTGCTCCGCCGAAGTCTCCTTTAGCGAGCATTCCTCCGAATTTAGCACCGGTGTCGGTTGGTAGGCCATGTCTTGCGAATACAGGTGGTGGTGATCCTGCTGCGATAAATGCGACTACTATTTTGGCTGCACCTAATGCTTTGCCTGCGTCGTCGTCTATGGAACAACATGTGTATGCTGCTATATCTACATCAGATAATGATTTTCTTGCATCTGCTGCTCCTTCTTTTATGAGAGGTACAGCTGCTTCAAAGTCTTTTGGGTTTGATGCGTTAATTAATGCACCGTCTGAAAATCCTCCAGCGGTTTTGAGCATCATTGGTCCTTGAGCACCCATATAAATAGGGATTTTTTCTTGGACAGATTTAACTCCACCGAGCTGAGCTCCGCTTTCAGTTTTTTCGCCAGCCATAAGTTTTGTCATCATTTCAATGGCATCCTTAATTGTGCTTACTGGTTTTGTCCATTCAATACCTAATGCATCGAAGGTAGCTTTGTCACCAGGGCCAATACCGAGAGTAGCTCTTCCATTTGATAATTCATCTAAAGTTGCAACAGCTGCTGCTGTTATTGCTGGGCTTCTTACATAGGGATTGGTTACACCAGGACCCATCTTAATGGTTTCAGTACCATCTGCAATTAATGCTAGTGTTTCATACACATTTTTATTGTTGTAGTGGTCTGTAATCCATACGTATTCAAATCCTACGTCTTCTGCTAATTTTACAAGCTTTACAATCTTGCTTATTGGTTCATTCGGAACAAATTCAATACCAAACTTCATGATTTATCACCATTTTTAATTTTATTTGGAGTATAAAAATATTTTGTCATTTAATTGTAAACGAAAGACTTAAATAGTGGATCAAATTACATGGAAGCTCTCAGTTAGGAGGAAGGCTAAATATTTATTTTAAATGATTTTAAACAGTTTTAAATCATTAATTTTTTTTTATTAATCCGACCTTTATATGGAGCATAATATAAAAAAAAGAAGGCAATTTTGTAAAAAATAAATACCAACAATATCCATAAAAAAATAGACAATATTATACTATGTAATATATTTGTTATTTTTACAAGATCTTCCACTAACATATAATAATATAATAATATAATAAATTATATGTTATATGTCCACTAACAAAAACTTTATAAACTGTGCATAACTAACAATTATATACTCATTTATTTTTTTAGATAAATGTGGTTTATTGTATACAAAAAAATTGCATTAATTTCTAATTATTTTGTAGGTGTATTGGGTGGTTGTATAGTATGTGCTATGATTTTATTTGGCGTTGGCTGG
>JAQVTJ010000070.1 GCA_028700095.1 Methanobacterium sp.
ATTAAAGATTATGGGTATGGCGTAGTATTTTGTATAGTTAATATTTTACATAGTATTTGTTTTATAGCTGTAAATATTTGGAAGTGGTGGAATTGGGACGAAGTATGGGGCAACATATGTAAAATTGGGAAAAATGCCTATAAAATAAATAATTATATAGACAGAACATCGGATGAAAGTTTTGGAACATTATTATCAGTGCTGAATTTATTTATTACATCTATAACAACTTTAGATAATGAAATAAAAGTTAATAAAACCTTATCCAAACCAGATGAATCTATGATAAATATCAAAAAATTAGAAATTATAAATAACACCACCTTAACAATGCCACTTCACAAAACGAAAAAACATATGATGAAATTAACCAAACTAATAATTCAAAAAGTTATAGTGTAACACTAATTAATCAAGATACACTCAGTGACAAACTTCTCACTGGTGATATAGTGAAATATTATAGCCAGGGCAAATATATAAGATACCTCCAATTTGTGGCAGTTGAAAACCAAATCATCTTTTTAAAAGGAGCATATAATAAAATTATCAACTTTACCTATGATGATTTTCAAAAAAATTATAAAGGTATAGATACTATAGGAGATCCTAATAATCTTACAGCAAGCTCAAAAATAGTAAATGGCAAATTTAAATCACAAAAAAAAGAATTAGAAAAAAAATAGAAGGAAATGAATCTATAAAAAATTTAAGCGAAGATAAAATGGCTGTGAGCATGTTAACTTGTATCATATGTATTGTTGTATTTCTTATTTCTGTTATAGGTGCATTTTTAACATATTATAAAGGAAATGTCGCTGCGGAAAAAAGTGAAAAAAGAATTAAATGATAAAGACTGGAAGCGTGACCCTGGAAAAGAAGTTATTCCTAATAGAGGCCCTTTAGTTGGGTCAACTTATTTTAATGAAGAAGATGTGCAGTTAGATGAATTAGTTAAAAAATTAAATAAAGCTTTCGTAACATGTGTAATTATGGCGATGCTTAGCGCAATGGAAGGTATTGTCATGGCTATTTTATGGTCATTTTATCATAATATGTAGATGAGTGTAAGAATAATATTAAAGGTTTGAAAAATGATTTGGATGATTTGAATTCTTATGCTACTACTGAGAATTTGACGCCTCCTGTTGCTGGTTGTTTGAATTTCACTACTCACGAGGGTTGTGCTGTAAATGATACTTTAAATGGTACTAGTTTTTATGACAGTCCATTAGGTTATAGTATTGTATCTAAACCATCTAATGGTGTTTTAACTTTGGATGAGGTGGATGGTTTTGTTTATAAATCTAAGCCTGGTTTTATAGGTAATGATACATTTACATATAAAGCACAAGATATGGATCTGGATTTATTTTCAGATATTGGAAATGTTACTATTATTGTAAATCCTGATAAGGCACCTATTGCCTATAATATGACATTATTTACTGCTATAAATAATTTATTAAATGGTTATTTAGATGGTAGTGACCCAGATAATGACATAATACACTATAACTCAATTACACAGCCATTAAATGGAACATTAAAGTTGGGTGATGATGGATATTTCATTTACACACTAAATGATAACTTTACAGGTAATGATAGTTTCACCTATCAAACAACAGACAATGTTTTAAATTCCACAGTTGGAAATGTTACAATTGCTGTTGTAGAGGCCACTATGCCTATTGCATATAGTATGATGTTTAATATAGCTCAAAACAGTATATTAGATAGTAAATTTAATATAACAGGCATAAATGGAACTGATAAATTATTTAACATATTATCCAAACCTGTATGGTAGTTTAAATATTTTAGGTGAAAGCTTTACATACAAACCAAATAATGACTATAATGGCCAAGATACCATCACATATAACTTTACAGATGTATTAAAACACACATCTAACCTTGCAACACTCAACATATTCATCAGAAGCCCACCAATATCAGATAATATAAAAATAAGCACAAAAATGAACAACCCCATAGAATATAACTTTAAAGTCAAAGGATACCAGAGTGAACCTAAAATATTATCATTACCAATACATGGAACAATAAAACTCTTAGAGAACCAAAAATTCAGTTACACACCTAATAAAGATTATCATGGAACTGAAACCTTCACATACCAAGCAGAAGACAGTTTAGGACAAAAATCCAGCCCCACAACAATCATAATAACCACAACCAAACCACCAACACACCAAAAAGAACCAATAACCAGTAAAAATAACCATAATAACAAATTAAACAATCAAGATATGAACAATCCATACAAAAACTTAGTAAATGATCCGCTATTATCCCAATTAAACACAACAAGTTCCTACTTAAATATAACAAATCTAAACAGTATGAACCCAGCAAATCTAATGGCAAACCCAATTATAACATTCATCAACGCATTAATAAATCATATAAAAAACATAATAAACAAAATCAAACTATAAACAAAAATATAATCTATTTTTTTATACTTCTTCTTTTTTTAATACACAGTTTAAAAGATTATATTTCATCTAATTTCTAATGAGGTTCAAAGTTCAGAATAAATATTCTTTATCCCAGTCCACCTATAGATTTTCCTCTTAATTTCTTACGGAAATTAGAACTCTTATCAATTAAACTTTTAATATTATATGGGTTTATTATCTTAACTTCTGGTAGTGGGGATGTGTTTAATATATCTAAATGAGAAGGATTTACATTCCAAACTTTAAATGCTTTTTTAGGATCTTCATTATAAGATATAATAAATTTAATTACATTTTCTCTATCATATCTGTTAAATATATCAGCCAGTACAGATGTTATAATAGTATTATCAGCAATTACTGCTATTTCTGCTTCTTTAATAGCATATTCATTTCCATTGAATGATACTGATATTCCATGGTTATCATTTGCAAATTTAAGTGGTTGAACATCTGTTATACTATCCCCAATATAAAACAGATCTTCTGCATTAAATCCATATTTATACATAATATCTTCAACAGCAGCTTTTTTACCTTCACCACCTATAGGTATTATAATATCCATTAAAGCTGCTATTTTAAGCTTAGATATTTTTTTAAAGAAAATATTATCTAAAAATTCAAAACTAGGATTTTCTACAATTAAATTCTTATAATCTTTTATTAATTCAATTTCATCCGGATCTATATCTATATAGTCTATATTAAGTTTAGTTGAGTATGTATTAGTATATGGAAATCCTGTTTTATTACACAAGGCATTTATATAATGGTTATAGCTGGTGCTTACAATAAAAGAAGGCATTATAGAATTTATAAAATTAAGTGTTTCATCTGCGCCAGGTATTAAATCCACATTTTCATTGGAAAAATTGATAATATCATTATCTGTAACACGATATGCCTTTAAAAAGGGTACTATAAATTTTAAAGTACTTCCTGCAATATATTCTCTTCTTTTTAAAATATCAACAAGTACATCATCATATTTACTTATTATTTCAAAGAATTTGCCACCATCTTCTATAAAATAGTCAGATATTTCAAATGCATTATCATTTATTGATATAGGACCTTCACAGTCAGATACAAAAAATTTTTTTCCCAACATTATAAAATCCTCCCTAAAAAAAAGAATAAAAAAAAAGATATTTTTATACCAAATAATCTATTTATAGTTTGATATTTTATTATGGTGTGGTTTTGAGTTTAATTGCATTTACAGGACATATTATATCACATTTTCCACATAAAATACATTTATCACTGTCAACAATTACTTCATCCTTTTCAAGTTTTAATGCTTGTGTTGGACATTTTTTAACACAAACTCCACATGCCATACATGCACTTACATCTGTTACTATTTCACCTGTTCTAGGTTTAGATAGTTCTTCTCTTATATAAAAAATTTTACCATCCTTTACTTGGAAGTGTTCTTCAATTAGGGTTATGGCATTAAATCCGCATTTATCAACACATTTACCGCAATAAACACAATTATCTTGATCTATATGTACAGGTGCTGGTATTTCTAGTTCTATACAATTAACTGGACATTCACTTATACATTCACTGCATCCAATACACTCTTCTTCAATAACATTAATATTACGTTTAGGTGTGGTTGCTCCTATTATTTCTTGTATATCTTCTATTTCAAGATCAGAATTAAGCATGGATGTTATTTCATTTTTTATTAATTCTGTAACATCTTCATTGAAATTTTTTTCTTGATGTTTAAATGCAATATTATTTGCTATTGAATTTAATATACTATTTATTCTTACAGCATCATTTGAAAGTTTACCTGCTTCTTTTTCCATTAATTCTGAAACTATTTCCATGGTTTTTATTTTACTAAAATTTTTATATGCCCTTTTTCTTGATGAATATTTTATAGCAGCTGATGGACATACATTCATACATTCCTCACATCTTGCACAATATGATGGATTTATAAATGGAAGTTTACTAACATTTCCAACATTTATAGCTCCTCTTGAGGGACAGACACGTGTACATGTCATGCATCCAATACAATTATCTTGATCTACAATAACTGCCTTTCCACCTACAACAGATCTTGGGAGTATTTCTCCATATTTAATGGCTTCTGTTGGACAGACACGTGCACAGTATCCGCAACGTACACATGTATCTTCATTTATTTCACTATGTGCTTCTTCTGTTCCTGATGAAATTAACTGTATTGATCCTGTTTTACATGCTTTTACACAAGCCCCACATTGTCTGCATAGTTTGGTGTTAATATTAGGTATATTTTCCCTTATTGGATCTGATAATGTTGTTTCCATTTTTATTGCATTATATTGGCAGGCTTCTCTGCATAAAACACATCCAACACATTTATCATCTATTTCAATTTCTCCATTTGCTGTTTCATTTATAGCAGCCACAGGACATGAAAGTATACAAGGTTTGTCTTTGCATATTTCACATTTATCATGATCAATTTTGTAATCTACCTCAACATCTCTTTGAGGTTTACAATATTTTTTAATTTCATTAGTAGTTGTTGGAATGTTATCAACTCCTTACAGGTAAGTCAGATGATTTAATTGTTATATGTATAATATGTTCAGATGGTTTGTATAAAAATCTTGCAATATAATATCCAATAGCACCAAATGGACATGTCTGGTAGCATATACTACATTTTAAACATTTATCTGTATCTTTTACAACTCCTTCGTCTGTGTTGTAACTTATTGCATGTGTTGGACATTCATTAACACATAACCTACAATCTGTACATTTATCCTTATCCCAAGTTATTACCCTAAGTTTTAGTCTGTCTGTTATATTTTCAATAATATCATCAATTAATTCATTGTTTGATAATATTTCCCTGGCTTTTTCCATTATATTATCTACGGACATGTCAAGTTTAAATACATCTCCACCAGTTATATTTTTTATACTATCTTGTTGTGATTCAATATATGCCTCTAAACTATCAACAACTAGATTTATAATTTCTTTCTGTTCTTCTACATGAGCTACATGAATTCCTTTGATTGCACCTTTTACAGGACATGTTTTTAAACATTCACCACATGATATACATTTGGATTGGTCAATAAGAACCTTATTTTCATCTTCAACAATGGCATCTCCTACCTTACATGTTTTCATACATTTTTTACATCGTATACATAGATAATCATCTATAACATATTTTTTATCAACAGGTAGAATTGTGAATTTTTCTCTTATCAGATGATTTTCACCACATGTAAGGGTTTTAGGATCTGTTGGACAAACCTCAGCACAGAAACCACATCTGATACAGCCTCTGTTATTTATCATAGGATAGGTTATACCTTCTCCACTTTCACTGTTCTCATCTCTTACAAGTTTAATTGCCATTGGCGCAGGACAGGCTGCTGTACATGCTCCACATGCAATACAATATTCTTTATGGACTTCTGGATAATCTCTGAATCTTGATGGTGTGTCCATTATTTCAGAACTACTTTTTGCAGCTGCAAAATTCTGAGCCCATGACTTTCTTGCAAATTCGTATAGATACCATATAACCGAAGACATATTATATCATCCTTTTAACTTGGAATTAATATTGTGGACACCATGGAAATCCAGGTACCTACCTTTTTCATCTAAAATTACAACCCTCTCTGTACATGCAATACAAGGATCTGAAGTTGCATATGTAGCAACAGCATCTGAAACAGTTGCAACATCATTAAGCATATATTTAGCACATGCATCTATATTCATAATACTAGGAGTTCTTATTGAAACGTTTTTTATAATATTTCCATTGGTTTCAATTGTATAGGTTACTTCTCCTCTAGGTGCTTCATTTCTCCATTCACCTGCACCTCTAGGTATATCAATTTTTTTCCGTATATCACCAGCAGGTAAATTTTCAATTACCTGTTTAATTAAACTTATAGATTCCCATATTTCATCAAACCTATTCATTGTACGGGCAAAATTATCTCCTTCTTTTCTCCATATTACTTTCCAGTCCATATGATCTTTATAGGTTGGATGGTCTTTTCTTTCATCATGTTTAATTCCTGATGCTCTTCCAATAGGTCCCACAGCCCGAGCTTTTACTGCTTCATCATATGTCATTTTACCTACATCATGAGATCTTAAACCAACAAGTGGGCCTTCTTCAAACATTTCCACATATCTTCCATATTCATTTTCTAGTTTAACCATTATGGTCATGATAGAATCAAGATGGTATTGGTTAACATCCATTTTAACCCCACCAACAACATTCCACCCCATATTAACCCTGTTACCCGTTAAAAGTTCTATTGCATCCATAAGAGGTTCTCTTAATGCTAACATATACATGAAAAGTGTTTCATGTTCCATTGCTTTAAAATATGTTGAGTTTGCAAGTAAATGACTTTGTATTCTATCAAGTTCATTGGTTAATATTCTTAGATATTGGGCTCTTAATGGTGCTGATTCACCTGCTATTTTTTCAAATGTTTCTGCAAATGTTTGTGTATGTATATATGAACATATTCCACATACTCTTTCAGATAAGTATATTCCTTTTTGCCAGGTTTTACCTTCCATTATCCTTTCAATACCTCTATGAACATATCCATAATCTATTTCTGCACTTAAAACTTGTTCTCCTCGTGTTTTAAGTTTTAATCTTAATGGTTCCTTTAAAGCCGGATGTATTGGTCCAATAGGAAGTATCATAATTTTTCCCTCCCTCTTGCTGCAATTGCATCTGGTCCAACAGCTAAAATTGCAGCTAATATTTCTGATGGTCTAGGTGGACAGCCTGAAACTTCAGCAGCCACTGGTATAAAATCTTCTACAGGTGCATATACACTACATCCTTCTTGATTAAAAACATCACCTGTAAGTGGGCAGTTACCAATTGCAACAACAATTTTTGGCTCTGGAACTTTTGCATAGATTCTTTGGAGTTTATCTTTCCATTGTTCTGCTACTGCACCTGTTATAAGGATAACATCTGCTTCTCTTGGATTATTATGAACATAAATACCATACTGTTCAAGATCATAACGTGGTGATAGTAGTGCTACTACTTCTATGTCACAACCATTACAACCTCCTGTATTTATAAGGCAGACATGTATGGAACTTTTCCTTATAATGTCTTTAAGACCATCTAACATTTCTTTACCTCTTAAATTATTATTTCATTAAATTTTCAAACAAATCTTTTCTGCCTTCTTCTATAGCTTTATCATAGGTTTTATTTTCTTTTAAAACTTCATATGCTATTTTATCAACGATGGCTTTTGATTTTTCTTCTGTGACAATATTCATTATATCACAAAGCCAGCATAATCTTAGATCTGAATGTATTTTTTCTTTAATACATCTTAATTTAGATGATTCAAATCTTGGATTTATAGCTTCAAGACTTGACATATCCAATTTTTTCATAAGAATTTGTTCAAGTTCTTCTGATGATATTTCCAGTTCAGCTGCAAATGGTACTATGACATCTTTACGCCATTTATAACTGTTAAGAATCCTTTTTTTCATGGTTATGAGAAGTTCTTCATTTTCAATTTTTGTATTTGGTTTATATGGACTCATAACAACATCCTCCCAATTGCCCATAAAATAGCTGATACTATAAAACCAATTAATGTTTCATATCTACCATATCCTGGTCTTATTCCAAACACAATAGCTATCAAAAACACACCTAAGGTTATGGTTATATAATGTGTGATAAATGTCAGATATTGACTGTTAATTGTTAATATCCATCCTATAATTGAAATTATAAGTGCTATAATATCAATATTTTGAGTGACATATGGTGCCTTATATTTTCTGTAACTCAGTACAAGACCTGTTATAGATCCCAGTACAAATGATATTATATATATTAAATAGATTGTTTCGTTCATTGGATCACCTATTTATACAGGTCTGTAAAGATAAATAAAAGATATTATTATGGTTATTAAAACCATTAACATGGCTATTTTTTCAATTGACTCTGCAAGATTTGCAAATCTATGTTTATATACATAAAGACTTAATATCATGATGAGAAAAACAGCAAGTGTTAGTGGTAATACAATAATCCATTGTTGGAAAGCTGCCATCCAACTTGCTAAAACAGCACCTGATACTGTAAGGGCCATTAGGAACAGTATATCTTTTTCTTGTTCATCCATTTT
>JAQVTJ010000071.1 GCA_028700095.1 Methanobacterium sp.
ATTATGTTCAACAATTTTATGAATTGCATAAACAGCAAATATTAACAAGAGGGATCCGCCTGTAACAGGACCAACAATTACAGCTGCAATCCATATAAAACATAACATTGCTGTTATTGCAATATAAAATGGCATAGCAGCTGTTTTTGGAAATGCTGATTCTTTAATAAAAAATTTTAATGTATGTAAAAGATGTTGGATAACAGGCGGGCCTGGTCTTCCCTGAATTCTTGCAATTACCTTTCTTTGAAGTCCGAAGAGAATACTTCCTATCAGAAATGCAATAAGAACGTTTATTAGGATGTTTGACATTAGATTCATGTGATCACCGATTATTTTATCTGATATTCTATTAATTGCATTTTTATATTAATTATTATTTGGAATCCATTATATATACACTCTTTTAATAATATTATTAAATATCTAATATCCAATAAATGGTTCTATTCTTTTGGCTTCTTCTTCTTCTTTACTACCTTTTTTCATTATAATCAGTCCAAAAGAAAGTATAGCTATTGGTATTGCTAGAAGAGATATTATATAAATAATCCATGTTGCTGGATTATAAATTATTGCATATATTATACTGGCCAATGATAATATTAGAAGTATTATACTGGTTGTTTTTAGTTTATCCATTAAATTTTCACCTTAAAATGGTTTGTTAATTATAAGAAGTATTTCTATAGCTCTTACAATTATAAGTAGTGAACTTAGATGTATTATAAGTAGAAATGGTGAGCCTGGTGTTCTAAACATTTCTGCTTTGGTTGCAAAAAATGGTGCAACACCTGTTTCACCAGCTACACCCATAAAGAGTAGTAATGATCCTAATAACATCATTGGTGTTGTGAATGTTAAACTATTAATTTCTAATATACTTATTGTACCTGTTGATGCTAATATAAGTGCAGCACCTGCAAATAATGGTGTTGATGCCATCATTGCTATTAATCCATATTGGAATGCAGAGTCAAGTACATCTATCTGTTTAACTGCACCTACAATTCCAATATTAACTATTCCAATTAAACATACAAAAAGTGTGAAATCAAAAAGATCTCCTGTGACCATTGCACCTGCTGTGGCTAGTCCACATATAATTGCAAGAAATCTTCTGATTTTAAATTCATTTTTAGCAACCTTTAATTGTCTGTCTCCAAGTGTTCCAAATTCAGCTTCAACTTGTGTTTCTGTTTTACTAATAGCTATTAGAAATGTGAATGCAAGGGCTGTTACAAACATGAAAAGGTTAAAGGAGGTCATGTAGAAGACAATATCTCCAAGGGGTATGATTCCAAGTATTTGTGAGCCTAATATTGATATATCCATATAATTTTACTCCTTTCTAAATTCTTCTCTGTTCATAACACCTATTAAACCAACTTTAAATGCCACTTTGATAAATATTCCAAATGCTGCGAGCATTAATCCTAATAACCAGTATTGTGGGAAAACAAAAAGTACTAAAAATCCAATTAACCATAAACACCATGCTATACCAGATATTCCTGCAATACCTTCCCATAATGTTGAAGGCACTCCACGTACAGTTAAGGATATTACATAGAATAATATTCCTCCCCCTGCAACTGCTCCTCCTGTAAATCCCGAGAGAAATGCACCATATATTATTAATATTATAGCAATAAATAATGGTGCTGTTTGAAGTATTTCTAAATTAAAATCTAGGGGTGTTGGTATAATTGCAACTGGATTATTTGTTTTTCGTATTTCTCTACTCATTAATATTTCACTAATAGCTAGTATTTCTGCAAGTTCAACAACTAATCCTGGAAGTATTAATGATTCAGCAAGATCTGTTCCAACAGATGCAACAATTATTAACATTGCAATTCCAACAATATCTGTAAGTATAAGAACCTGTAAATCATTTTTCTCAACAGATATTGCAGATAATCCTATTAAAGCTATTATTAAACCAACCAATATAGCAGGTGTATATAATGCCACTATTATTGGTGAAACAACAGAGGGAACTAATTCTAACATTTTTTAATCTTCCCTCCTCATTGTGAAATTTATTGCAACCCATGATGCAATTACAAATGCCATCATAAGTATGCTTGACTCAAGAACTGTGTCAAATCCCCTTGTATAATAAAGTATTTCATCTATAAGTCCACCAGGTGATGAATAAATAGATGTTCCATAATATAATGTTGTATTTTTAACACCAATAGCTATTGGTGATAGATATGCTGTTATAAAACCTATTGCAGGTAAAAATTGTTTGTATTGTGCTGTTACAATACCTCTTTCTTGGAATGGTGTTCCTCCACGATCATATGGTGCTAGAGGATCCTGGGCATTTATCTGATTTTGGGGTTCAGGCCTTGGATAAAGCTGATTATCATTTAATGTAAGCGGTATTATAAAACCTGCTACCAATACAATACCCAATATCATTGCATATATCCTTGGGATCTTATCAGGATTTGCAAATGAATTCCATATTCTTCCTATACTCTTCAAAGTTCGGCCCCCATCTCTTCTAATCTAACAATAGCTCTTAAAAGTATTAATGTAATTATTGCAGTAGCTGCAATAAATGTTATAAGTGCTATTGTATGGTTGTAGGCTAAAAATATGATTGAAACTCCTATTGCAGCAATTTCTGTGTTTAAAGTTCTTACCAAAGGATCTTTAACCCCCGGACCTATTACAGTTGCTATACTTCCTATTATTACAAGGACACATCCTGTATAAAACCATGTATAAACCTCAAGCAATGAACCCATCCTCCTGGGATCTTTCCTTTTTCTTTCTAATTTCATCAAGTTTGGTTATTGCAATTAACATTATTATTGTGGAAATAGGATCAAATATAGCTGCTACCATTGCAACATCCAAATACTTTGCAGCTACTATCATTCCAATAAAGCCGCCTTGTAATAATGTGAACATTATCACTTTGTCCAATGGTTTTTTGAGCATTATTATACCTGCAGCACCTATGAAAAGTACTCCTGCAGATACAGTAGTCAAGTTTATAAGGTCTAGAAATTGATACATTATTTTTACACCATTTAAAATCCTTTGATTCTTTTTTATTATTTTACGATTTCCAGATTTATTATTTCATCCCAATATTATCTCATTTTTAATTCTTCCAATGGAATATGCTATGGCATTGGAACTGATTGTGGAAGCTATAAAGAATGTTATGGCTATTATAGCACCAAAGGGTGTTTGGATATAAAGTGCTATTATTCCAGCTATACCAAAGCTCATAGCATTTAAATATAACATCCTTGCAGCTCTATCCTGTGCAAAAAGTGCTCTTAAAGCCATTACTAGGATAATTACACCTAATATTTGGATAAATGTTGTTAACATGATGATCGACCTTTTGTTATATAATTATTTAATATATTTTTATATTTTTCTAATAACCATGATTTATTCTTCTTGGCTTAAAGATGTATATCTTCCCATTTTTTGTGCTATCTTTCCAATTAATTTAGATGCCAATGTATGGTGTAATCCTTGTATTGTAACTATTGCCAATACCATTCCAACTATAAAATCTGCGGATCCTATTCCAATATAGGATGTTATAAATATTAATACAGTAATTGTTAATGCTCCTGTTGTACCTGCATAGCCTGGATCTGCACAGAGTCTATTTCCTATATAAACTAATAATGCTGTTATCAAACCACCTTCAGGAGTTCCAATTGTGTAACATGCTGCTGATGCTAGTAATGTTCCTGCTGAGGCATCTGGAGAACATACAATATTTCCCTGGAAAAACCCTCCTGAAAGATCTCCTCCATTTTTTAATACAGATCTTCCAATAACATCTGCACCTTTAACACCTGGTGCTTCTGGAAGTCCCATCCATGTATCTATTAAAACAAAATTTAACCAGGATAGAATTGTAGCTATAATAATAGCCACGATCTCATTCAATTTGATCCCTCCATTCGAGGTTTAGGTAATAGCTTTTCTATGAAATATTTAATAAAAATTGCTGAAAGTACACCAACTATTACTGCAACTAGAATACTTTCATATCCAAGTTTAAAAAGAATGGCTGTTAATCCTAATACTATTATAGGGGTGGGAAATATTAAACTCATAGTCCATGAATTCCTCATAGGTCTTTCAGGGAGTATTGGAATTCTTAGTATTAGCCCCACTATTATGGCAGATATAACTGCCAATATATAACTTACTATTGTGATCAAAACATTAGCATGAATAATCATGATAAAACATCTTCCTACAGAATATATAAATGTTTTTATATTTCAAATTTGTAAATTAAATAATATATAATTATTTATCTCTCTTTAAATTATAAATCATAATTATACCTATAAAAACTGTTTTTAAGAAATAATATCCCAATATCAGCCGAGATCAAGATATATTTACAATAATTTTTAGTATAATATAAATTTTAATTCTTTATTTTTTGGGGAATAAATAATATTTCCTTGGAATAATTTAGAAAAAAAATAATAATGGAAAAAATAAGTAAAAATATGGATTTATTTTAAAATGGTAGTGTTGTATAATAATTATGGAATTTATAAGTTGCAGTGTTCCAGTTATTTATAACTCCAAAGGAGTTGCTTGTGCTTATGGCATCTGCATTATACCATTTACCATTTACATAGAATTGGGTCCATACATGACCATACCATTTTCCGCTTGAAAATTGACATGTTCCATGTACATATCTAGCTGTTATTCCTGCACTACGAGCAAGTGCAACTAAAAGATTGGAATAATCACAACAATTTCCTGTTCTGTATTTCAATGTTCCTGCTGCACCATATTTAGTGTTATAGTAGAAGGAATAATTTATATTATTTTTAACCCAATTAAATATTGCCACAGCTTTATTATAAGAAGATGTTAAACCAGATATAAGTGTTTTTGAAAGTGTATCTATGGAACTAGTATCTGTACCGGGTGTAGGTTTGATATTAGTATTTATTTTAAGTCCCTGTGTTGCAATATTCTTCTGAAATGTTGCCATGGCAATTTTTCGAGTTCCGAAGTTTATAAATTTTGGTAATCTTCCATTTTTATTAAAAAATGTTTGAACCCTAGATATTCCATCCTTTAACTGTGCCAATGTTAAACCATTAACAACCACAGGTGCTCCTGCTGCCATTTTTTGTTCTTGTGTTTCTGTATTTTGGATATTAGTAAATACTATAGTATCAGTATTTGAAATACCAATATTATCTGCAGATAACATGTTATATTGCATATATCCATTATCTGCTGGTAAAGCATTACATATACTAATATTCAAAAATAGTGCTATACTTAAAAATATTAGCACTGACAATAAGAATTTTCTATTAATTATACCGCCTCCGTGTTTGAATAAATCAAACAAAATTATTAACTGATCTAATCAAACCTATAAATGGATTAATTAGGATCACTAATAAATGCTTTGGTTTAAATTTAGAAAAAAGACAGTCTTATGGCTATTTTATTAATTTAAGACTTACAGTGAGCTTATTGATAAGTGGTATTATGGATAAGCCCACGCCATTTCTAATTTAACCAAATAACATGATTTAAAACATTAAGCATTAAAATGAGATGTGTTTATTATTTAAAACTAATCTAATTAATTCACAGTTATAAGAAATATTTTAATAAAAAATGATTATCAACAAAAAAGATTGTTATTAATATTATTTTATAATTTAAAGCAATAATAATATATTAAAAATAATTTAAAAGCTTTATAAACAGAATAGTAGATGTGGGTTTATTTTAGTTAAATTTTAAATAAATTATTTATAATATATATAAGATCCTCCATCATCAAAGATTTTATTTTTAGAACTAGTTGTATCACTTAAATCTTCATAGATTCTGTTTCGATCAGTTCTGCTTGTGAATCTAACAAGATATCCATTGTTAATATTCAATGTTCTAATGTATATGTAAGTGTTGGTTGAATTATATTTTGTATATTCTGATACACAAATATTAGATGATATTTCATTAATATTAAATGTAAACCTGTAAAAAATAAATTTACCATATGCATCTGCAAATATATTATTACTCACTTTATTCTCAGCCAACCACTGTGCACTATATGCTTCCTGATAATTAAATAATGGATAATAATCAGATGATTGGATAGTTACGCCTGTTAAAAACATTGGAATGGATTCATCAGACAATTCACTTATAAAACCTGTGTTAAAAAGCATAAATATCAAAATAAATATGGAAAAAAACTTTAAAGAGGTTTCATAATTAACATTTCCATGGTTAAATATCTGATATATTGATCCTAAAATCTTAGTACCACCTATCACACATAATGGAGATAATATTATAAAAGTTATTTCATATATCCTTGTAATATTAAATGCACCCTCAAATGAAGGTATTGTAAACCCTGCAATTAACATAACAGATCCTAAAACTGAAAATGCTATATAGGTATTTTGTATTTTGTTTCTGTGCATATTCAGAAATACCAATACAATACCCATTAATGTAAAAAATACGAGTGTAAAATTTAAATATCTTAAAACAGTTATAATCCATGTTTTAGGAGGTCCTGTAACAAAGAACAAAACAATAAAAACAATCACACTAATAAATGTAATAACTTTGTAATTAAGTTTAAATCTTAATAATTTAAAAATATAAGTTAACCATTGTCTGTTATTTGTTTTAAACCTTCTTTGTAAAATAATTTTAAGAATATAAACCATTATAATAATGCAAAAAATAATAGAAAATATTACCAATATATACATGTTTGTGGTAGGTATAATTCCTGAATTTTGTAGAAATATCTTGATTATATCAAAGAAATCTTGTTTAATATATGTTAAAACATCAATAATAGCTTTAACAGCTAATCCCTGAGAGAAACATGAATACCATACATATGTAAATAACATTATAAAAGCTGTAAGTAATGTTAAAACGAATAATAAACTTTTATTTTCCCTGAACATGATATTATTTTCTGTTAAATTAAATTTAAACAAATTTAATATGGTTATTAAAATAGTAACACCAATTAGTACTATTATAAAGAAATATGTGGTTGAATAATGTGATACAACCAGTCCAATGCTAAAAATTACCATTAATATTATTAAATTAGTTTTTAAATTTCTATTTAAAATTATAAGCAAAATTAATACAAGAAATAATTCTGCTATCATTTCCCTTGTAAGTCCAAGTAATTCAATATAAAATGAATTAAAAGAAATAAATAGAAATACAGCAATAAATGCAATTTTAGAATTATCTGTCTGTGTATGATATATTTTATAAAGACCTACTGGTACCAGAGAAAACAAGAATGGATATATAATTTTTAAAATATAATCCAATCTAAGAGCAGTTAAAAGTGAATATGTTGGAGCTAATATCACAATACTTAACATACCATTATAGGCATCAGGTAAGGTAGAATTCCAATAGGAAAAATGCATAACTAGATTAGCAAGATAATATTCGTTTTGTATATCCCAACCCCATACATAGGGAGATATTAATGAACTTACAAATAATAATGAAATTGAAACTATCCAAACAGTAAAAACGTACCATTTTTTAGTTATTACATCAAAAACAACTAAAATAAATGTTAAAGCAATTAAGACCAATAGAAACATGGAAATTATATTGGAATGATAATTAGTAAGAGAATATGATCCAAAAATTGCTACAAATGGGATAAAAGAAAGGAATAGAAATTTAGGTGAGGTAAAAATAGTTGTATCAATTTTATTAGGGGAATCAAAATCATTATCACATATATAGCTTATAACAGCTAGAATTAACATATATATTGTGGTGGAAATTGTTAATGGGATGATTGATAAAGGATTATAAATTCCAATTAAAGGTAATATCATATTTATTATAAATCCAATAAACATCAAACTTACAATACTTAATCCAACAGAGTAAAGTAATGATTTAACATTGCCTATTTTATGTATTTTCAATATACGTAGGATTAAATATCCTGGAATGAAAGTAAGATAAATAAAACCTATCAATGGGGTAATAATAGGAAAATAAATTCCTTTAATATTGAATCCTACTAAAATTAACTGTGCAAATTGTATTATTAATATTAGTTTAATGAATTGGCTGAATTTCCAGTCGTTCATTTGAAGGGGATTTTTAAATAACATATTATCATTTAATTATTTTTTAGTATTAAATTGAAACCTTAATAAAATAAAGCCTAACTGTTTAATATAATAACTAGCTAATCTTGTTAAAACAATCTTTAATGTAAATATCTATAGCTCATATTATATACCCAATATTAAGGAAATATTAAGAAAATAAGTATATATAATCTTATTCTTTTGTTTTTATTGGTACATCTTCCAATAATATTATTTTTACACGTTTTCCAATCCATGCACGTGGAACATAGACGTTACCGTTTTTTGTTACTTCTTTTTCTAAAGCAGCATAGCCCTTTAATGTTATTTCAAATTTTTCCATATTATAGTGTTAAACCTAAAAGTATTTATATATACACTTTTAAGTTTTAACGGCTAAGTGAAACCTGA
>JAQVTJ010000072.1 GCA_028700095.1 Methanobacterium sp.
TTTTTTAGCAAGTAAATCAAGAGCTGTATCAGTTGCTATGGTAACCATATTCATACCCATACTATCCCCGGTTTTATAAACAAATCTAGGATAAACATATTTCCCAACAATAATTATTGGATCAATTTTAACAAGTTTCCCATGTCTACTTGTTGATTCAGCAGCTTCTTTAAGATCATTGAAATGTAGTTTTATCCAATCTCTTATTTTAATAGCTTCCACAACAGATTCTGCTTTAATAACAGGGGCTCTTGTCATCTTATCTTCTATTATTCTGGCCGATGTTCCACCTGCAGCTTTAATAACTGAAAATCCTCTGTTAATAGATGCAATAAGAGCACCTTCTGTTGTTGCTAAAGGAATATAATAATCACCATTGGCATATTCACCATGTACTTCAAGGGGTCCTGCAATTCCTAAAGGTATTTGTATAGTTCCTATTGGATTTTCTATATTTCTTTTAATTGCTTCTTCCATTGAAAGTGAGTATTTGGATATATGTTCAAGTGTTGTGTTTGAAACAGTTTGTATAAACTTTCTTCGTATATCCACAGATTTTTCTGTATTTCCTACAAGTTTATCTATCTGATGGAGTTTTAATTTACCATTCAATAGTTTTTCTATAATTTCTTTTTCTTCTACCATACATACTCACCTAGAAATATTTTATAAAAATCTAAAAAATATCTGTCTTAAGGGAATTAATTATATTATGATATAAATTTATCAACCTAACACTATCTATATATTTTTTTAATATATTAAATTTATAAATAAAATTTTATAAAAGCTCCCATATTCTATCAGCAATTTCAGACGGTCTTTCTGCTACATAAACACCTGCATCTTCCAATGCATTAATTTTACTTGCAGCAGTACCACTTTCTCCTTCAATTATTGCACCAGCATGTCCCATTCGTTTACCTGATGGAGCTGTCAAACCAGCTATATATGCTATAACCGGTTTGTTAATATTTTTATTTATATATTTAGCTGCTTTTTCTTCAGCAATACCTCCTATTTCACCTATCATTACCATTGCAGTGGTATCATCATCATCTTCAAATTTTTGTAATACATTTGCAAAATCAAGACCTACAACAGGATCTCCACCAATACCTATGCAGGTACTTTCTCCCATTCCAGAATTTGTTATTTGATTAGCAACTTCATATGTGAGTGTTCCGCTTCTTGAAACAATTCCTATATTACCTTCATTAAATATATGTGTGGGCATAATTCCTAATTTACCAACTCCCGGAGATATTATTCCTGGTGTGTTGGGTCCGACAAGAGTAGTTTTTTTCCTCTTAGCATATTCAATTATCTCCATGGAGTCATGAACAGGTATATGTTCAGTAATGATAATTACAAGATCTAATTGGGATATAGCTTCAAATGCCGCGTCTTTAGCAACTGATGCTGGGACAAATATTATAGATGCATTAATATCTAAATCATCTTTAGCTTCTTCAACAGAATTATAGATAGGAATTTTTCCAAATTTTTGACCTCCCTTACCTGGGCTGGTACCTGCAACTATATTAGTATTATAATCCATCATCTGTTCAGTATGAAAAGAACCCTGTTTACCTGTAATTCCCTGTATAATACATCTAGTGCTATTATCAAGAATAATCATATTATTCACACCCTAAAAACTTTTTTTTAAATATCATAATATAATATTAATATAAATTCGAAAATCATATTTTATCCTAATATTTTCATTCTATTTGCTAGTGGCACTGCAAGATCCATAACATTACCATTCATATAAGCTGTAACCGATAATATTACACTTCCAGGAATAACATAGGATGGAGTTCCTCTTTTGACCATGTAAACATTTTTATTTCCAAGCGCTGCACCTACCATAGCTCCTGCAACAATACCCACACTTTCAATATCTTCTATTGTAGCTGCAATAACAGGATCATCTGTTTCTTCTGAAACATAGCCTACACCAGGTATTTTAACTGTTCCAAAGTTTCCCCCACCTATATCTGTGACATTATCCAGTGATGTAGCAGCATCTATAGCAGATTTTACAACAGTCTTAACAAAGGGTTCTCCACCATAAGTATCAAAGGCAAGTATAACTGCATCAGGAAAACGGTCTGAATTTATTCTAGCTTCAGCATAAGAAATTCCTTCACCTGCACATTCTGGAGTTTGAGAAATACCTCTAATATCACCGAAATCTTCGGCATTTTCTTTTAATATTTCTACTATTGAATGATTAACAATTTCAAGTTTATTATCAGGTACAAATGCACTTATAACTATGTCGTCACCAGTAATATTTGTTAAGGCAGCTTTATGTGCTCCAACATCTAAAAGTTTATATATATTATTTTCAATATTTTTAATCATGTTTTGGCTGCAGGAAACATCATTTCCTGAAATATCAGCACCAATAGATGTTAATTTCAAGTAGATCACCTTCATTATATATGTGGGGGGGTTTAATTAAGATGCATATAACTTTATAGTTAATATTTTTACCAAAATTGGTCTTTATTAGATATAAATATCTATATTTGCCAATTTTTTTTTAAACACTTTTAATTGTTCTTTTAAATTTATCCCTAATATATAGGGCTATATTGTGAGAACTTGTTTTTATAGATTTTTATGTAAGCTATTTTTTTTTTGAATCTATAAAACACGGATTTTTATTTATATTATTATACATGAAAAATATTTATGAAACAAAAACCAAATATAAATATATAATGTTTATATTAATTTATTTTAACAAGGCTTTATGTGATGAGAATGGAGTTGTAATGGGAATTGAATAACAGAACAATGATATGTGTTCCAATTTTTGAAAAAAGTTATGATACTATTTTACAATCTGCTAGAAAATCAATTGAAGCAGGTGCCGATCTTCTGGAACTTCGTATAGATGTAATGAACAATCCTAACCCTGATAATGTTTTAAATATTATTAAGGAAATTAATTTTCCATTAATTGCAACCAATAGAAGAGTGGAAGAAGGAGGCTTTTTTCAAGGTACAGAAGCTGAAAGAACAGATATTTTAGTTGAAGCAGCTAAACATGCTAATATAATTGATATAGAACTTGGAACAGAACCAGAATATTTGGCAAAGATTGTTAAGGTTTCTAAATCTACCATTATTTCATATCATGATTTTAATAAAACTCCTTCAGCTGATTTTCTTTTAGAAATAGTTAGAATGGAAAAAAAACTAGGGGATATTGCTAAGTTTTCTGTTATGCCACAAAATATTTCTGATACACTTATTGTTTTAGAGGTATTATCTAAGGTTCAAAATACCATTGGTATTGCTATGGGTGATATTGGGATGTACACAAGAATTATAGCTCCATTTTTTGGCTCTCCAATTACATTTGCATCATTAATTAATAAATCAGCTCCAGGCCAACTGGATATAGTTACAACCAAAAATCTTTTAGATAAACTTAGAAATTGGCGATAAGATGAAAATAAACAAATGGCTAATTTTAGGGGCGATACTTGTAATTGTAACTATTTCAACATATTCTATAGTAGAACCCACTAATCTGGGGATAACAATAAATACAGATGGTAACAGTACAAATATAAATTACAACTCATTTTTAATATGGGCATTACCCTATAAAATGGAAAATGAAATAAAAAATAATGCTTCTTTTAACATACAATCCCCAAATAGTACTGTTGATATTATAAAATCAGATATAAAATCAATTGCATCTAAATATGGGTTTAATGCTAATGTTAAAATTGTTTCCCAGTATGGTAATAACCAACTACCCATGGTTGCAAAAGTTAAGGGCACATCAATGGTTCCAACATTAAATGATGGACAAAATATTTTAATACTCAAAACTAATAACCTGACAATTGGAGATATTGTAGTTTCCCTACATCCCAACTATGGCTTGATAGTTAAAAAACTTTCTATTATAAAAGGAAATCAAGTTTATTTAACTAGTGATAATAAAAATATTATAATAACAAACACCAAAACCAGACTTCCTGATGGATCTGTTGAAACCATTACAATAGAAAAAATTCCATTAAACACATGGCTTCCAAAAACAAATGTAATTGGTGTTGTGAAAATATATTAAATGTTAATATATTAAAATTAACAAATACTTGCCATTCTTAGCTATATCGGATTCTAAAGATTCTTCCCTGGAACTGATAATAAATTTTTTTTATTACATATATTTATTGGATATGATGAAAAATGAACGGACAAAATCGAAAGAATATTAAAATTGGATCTGAAGTCTATATTATATTGAAAAAGGATCAAAGAACAGGAAAAAAAACAAAAGGCATTGTTAAAGATTTATTAACTAAAACATCCTTCCATCCACATGGTATTAAAGTAAAACTCGAAAATGGACAAGTTGGAAGGGTTCAAGAAGTTATTAAAGAAAAAATCTAGAATAAATAATTAATATAGATTTTATTTTCCAGAGATAAAATTTTTTTTGAATAAAAATAAAATAAAATGGTTATATATGGAGTTAATAAGCAAGTTCAGATAGTCTTTTAACTCTTTTAACCATATTTGGATGTGTTGATAAAAGTTCCATTATATTATTTTTTGTTCCAATTTTAGTATCAGAATATCTAAGCTTAGATAGCTCTTCTTCACTAATAACTCCATCCATATTTATATCAAGCTGCTGTAGATCATTTATTTCATTCCCTGCATCAGATATATCATTTACAAAAAATGCTTTTAATCCTTCAACTTCTTTTAGTTCATCTTTATTTGTTGTAGCAGAGCCATAAACAAGTTTATATAATGCACTTGCCATTTTATGCGGTTTTCCACATAATTCTACACTTCCTTCATCTGCATAATATTCTCTTGTACGTGAAACAAATAGAACTAAAATTTGCCCCACTAAATAAGCACCAAGAGCAGCTATTCCTATGATATATCCATATCCATTATTATTTCTATCACCTGAAAACATTGTACTAATAAATATATAGTAACATATCAATGGAACAACACTAATTAATGTCATTACAGCCATGTCACTATGTTTGATATGTGACATTTCATGTCCAAGAACAGCTTCAAGCTCTTCTTGATCTAAAAGTTTTAATATTCCTCTAGTAACACAAATTCTACCATCTTTTTTGGTTCTTCCAAAAGCAAAGGCATTGGGTATGTTTATCTCAGCAATTCCTATTTTTGGTTTAGGCACACCAGCTTTCATTGCCAGATCTTCAACCATTGCATGTAACTTTGGTGCTTCTTGTTGGGAAACATAATTTACATGCATCATTTTTTCAACCATTATAGGACCTATCATATATTGAACAAAAACCAATACAATAGCCAATGTAACATAGATCTTTGGAGTTCCTTGATGGTAGTATGAGGTGATAATTATGAGTATAGCCAGAAGAATTAACATTAAAAGGGTTGTTGCTATAAATAATCTTAATTTAAGTAATAATGTATTTGCCCTTACCATTTATTCATCTCCTAAAATTTAAATTTTTATAATCTATTTATAGTCAGATCAGATATATAATAACCTCTTTTTTTTATATTAAATTATTATTTTTTATTATATCTTCAAATTTTTAAATTTCCATAAAATTCTTTATAAATCACTTAAAATTAAATATAAAATATTTCAACCCATTATTAGAAGAATTTTATACATTTTTATATTTATATTTATTAATATAGTAAACTATGAGTCCTATAACTCCAATAAGGACTATTATATCTAATATATGGAAGTAACTTTCAATTAACTCCCAATGTGGACCTAGAGAAAATCCGATATAACCCAATGCAAATGTCCAGGGCAAAGATCCAATGAATGTGTAAATAATGAATTTTTTAATATCCATATGCGCAATTCCAGCTGGAAAAGAAATGAAGGTTCTAATTCCAGGAAGCATTCTACTTATAAATACAGCTTCATAACCATATTTATCAAACCATCTGTCTGCACGTTCCAGACTATTGTTTGTAATAAGAATATATTTACCATATTTTTCAAGTATAGGTCTTCCACCAATTAAACCTAAATAGTAAGCTATTAATGATCCTAAAAGGTTAGCAAATGATCCTATAATGGTTATTCCAAATATTGTCATATTTGTATTACCCTGCCATACAACATAACCACTAAATGTCATTATAATCTCACTTGGAAGGGGTATACAAGCACTTTCAATTATCATACCTATAAAAACCCCCCAATAACCAAGGTTTTGGATAAGATAGATTGCAAAATTGCTTAAGTTCTCAAGAATTCCGATCATAAAACATGATTAGTTAACATTAGGTAAAAGGTTTTTCCCAAAAAAATATCATATTAATTTAATGAGGAACTAAAAAAAAAATTTAATAGTTATTCAAATTTTAGGAAATTTCTAGGATTAAATCCATTTGCAATTAACATATTGATCAGAAATTTCAAGTGTCTTAATTCTAGTTGGTGGTATAGGATTTCCTTTATGTGCCATTAACATCCCACCTCTTTTATTTGCTGCCATAAATTTTCCACCATTACCATTTACTATTATTTGGCCTTTAATCATATCTATACCTGTAAAATCATCAGTATCTCCATTAATAACTAGGGTTCCGCCATTTAAAAGGGCACCTGTATTTTTTCCTGCGGTTCCATTCACTCTAATATGACCTTTTCTCATTAAAATTCCTGTGCTTAGATCAACATTACCATTTACAACTATTCCAAAATCAACATTTAATCTGGCCCCAATTGTATCTTTAATTGTACCATCATCTATAATTATATTGTTGTCCATTAATTTAAAGCCAATTGGTTTATTGCTGTTCAATCCATTTGAAACAATATCCGTAATTGATCGAAATTTTCTATAATCCTCTAAAATATTTCCCATTTGTCTAGAAACATGACCATTAACATATATACTGCCAGCCACCATACTGATACCCATCCTAGTATCAAAATTGCCATTAACATATACATTTCCCACAGAGATTTTATTCCCGCTACCTCCAAAGTAAACTAGATCAGTACCCATACTTGAACATAATCTATGTCCAACATTTCCATTTATTTTTAGATTACCCCCTTTTTTCAAATGTTCAACAAGATCTCCAAAAGTTAAATTATTACCTGGAACTTTCCAAATAGGATCTAATTTTTCACCATTATGTTGCCAGTGAAAGTTATAGGTAAAATCACATAGACAGTCAACAGGTTTGGGGATTGTTATCTCTAATAAACCTATTTTATTATCTTCTGATTTTCTACCGAAGATTTTAAACATATTAAAATCCCCCTTAAAACCATATCCATATAAAATTTAACAATTAATAAATATAATATTGACTTTTAATTATTTATAAATGTACAAAAATTTTATATTCTTTTTTTGGCCTGTAATTTCCTGTATAATTCGATTGTTGCCATTAATTATCTCTTAACATTCATATTTTTTTTAGAAGGAGTTATATATAAATAAACCTTTTAAATTATATTGGTTATCTTTTAGTGATCCTAGTGTATATTAAAATTATATAAGGTAATAAAAAAAATGAACTCTGAACACAGTAATAGGGATGTTATTAAATTTTTACATCAAATAGGTGTTGATACCAGGTTTATCAGTATAATTGATAATCATCTATTTATTAATAATCAACGATTTTCAAAATTTTCAAATAAAAGACAGGAAATATTCCAAAGAAAATTTCCAAGTTTTACACTAAGTAAATCAAAAATATTCCAACAAATATGTACTCGAGCTTCTAGAATTCTTGCAAATTCATTAAAACCTGGAGAAAGAATTTTTATAAATGAAAATGATAAATGTTCTAATTTTATATTAAATGTTATTATTGAACCTTACACAAGAAAATATGGTATTAAAATAATTTATGGCGATACTTTGGAAGATGCAAGTAAATTTAATGCAGATGCAGTTGTATTACCATTAAATCTAGATGATGAAGCGGAAAAAATCCTTGGAAAGATTTTAAACGGTGAAAAAATTGATGTATACAGCCAGAAAAATATATATAGCACAGAAAAAAATTTTAAATTAATATATCCCTTTATAAATGTACCAAGATCTTGGTTAATATTATGGCTTGAAAAACTTGGATTTGAATATAAATATTCTAATAAAAATATTGAAAATGATCTAATAAAATTTTTTGAAGAATTTATTCCAGATGTGCGTGAAAATATTCTAAAATCCGCATTATACATTGAAAAGGAAGGTATAACTAGGGAAATTTAAATGGAAGAAAATAAAAAAAAAATTTAAAATAAATATATTTATTAACAAATATATTCACTGAAAATTAAAAAGGGAAGCTTGTGAATCTTTTTTTCCATTTATATTAGATTTTTTCCCTGTATCCTCTGATTTTACAGATGATTTACCATTGGATAACTTCTTTTCATCTTCTGTTTTTGGATTATTTTCAGATTTTAATACATTATTTTCTTTATTTAAAGATTTATCTGTCTTTTTGTTAGAAGTTTCAGTTTTTATAGTTTTTGATTTGGATTTAAATTTATTAAAACTATTTT
>JAQVTJ010000073.1 GCA_028700095.1 Methanobacterium sp.
AATCAACAATGCTGAAGTAAAGCAAGGATTCAGAGAAGATGAAGTACATATGAAATTAGATTCAACCATACAGAAGCTGGATGAAAAAGATTTTGAAACATTTCCAAAATATGATGATAAAATCACCAATATAGAAGATATAAAAGGGGACATGCAAGTTAATGTAGTGGCCAGAATCTTACGCATTCCCAATATAAGAATATTCAATAAAAATGGTAAAGAAGGCAAAGTTTTATCACTGGAAATTCAGGATAAAACCGGTAAAATACAATACACACTTTGGAACAAAGACACAGATATTGTAGAGGATCTAAAATTAAAAGAAGGAGATTCAATAAAAATATTAGGTGCACTTGGAAGAACACGTGACAATGAAGTATCATTATCCAACTCATGGGTAGGTAGAGTTATAAAAGGAGAATATGACCTGCCAGAATACACCGAAACAATACAAAAAATTGGTGATGCACATGAAATGCGTGACATAACAGTTATCGGTGTAATCTGTAAAATATATGATGCAATTACATTCATGAGAGATGATGGAAGCACAGGACAAGTAAGATCCCTGGAAATGGAAGATGACACTGGATCAATTCGAATAACACTGTGGAATGAAGATGCAAATATGAACTTGAAAAAGGGAGATATTATAAAAATTATAGGCGGAAATATTGAATTCGATGAATATTCAGGGACAGATTATAGAATTAACACTAATTGGAATACTAAAATAATTATTAATCCAGAAATTGATGCTACACTTAAGAAAAAACTACAAGAATGTGGTAAATATCTTAAACCCTTAAAAATATCACAAATACATGAAATGGATGATGAAGGTGAAGAAATCGATATTGTAGGTAGAATAGTAAATGTATATGATCCATCAGAATTTAATAGAGATGATGGAACAACTGGAAAAGTTAGAACAGTTGAAATTGGAGATGGCACAGGAATAATAAGAGCTTCATTTTGGGATGATAAAGCTGAACTACCATTCCCGGAAGGGAAACCAATCAAAATAGAAAATGCCAGAACACGTTTAGGAAACTACAATATGGATCTTTCCATTGGAAGAACATCCAGAATTATTGAACCTAACACTGAAGAAATAAATAATCTACCTGATATAAACGAAATTGAAGACTCTCTATATTCAACCAAAACCATTAGTGAATTGAATGATGGAGACCGTAATATAAGGCTCATTGGAAGAATAATTAATATCTATGATCCCAATGAATTCCAACGTGCAGATGGAAGTAAAGGAATTGTTAGAACAATAGAAATAGCCGATGGAACCGGTGTAATAAGAACTTCCTTCTGGGATGAAAAAGCAGAAATGCCATTAAATATTGGAAACACAATAAAAATAGAAAATCCCCGTTTAAACCTTCGTGATGATAAAATAGAGCTTAGTGTAGGTAGAAATACCAATGTGGCAAATGCAAGTCCTGAAGAAACTGAAAAACTTCCTTCATTTGATGATATAAAAGAAATGATCTATAAAACCAAAAAAATTGATGATATTGGAGAAGAAGATCGAAATATAAAAGTAACAGGACAAATTGTAGAAGCCTATGGAAACAAAATACTCTATGAAATGTGTCCTAACTGTAATAAACGAGTTAGTTTAGTGGATAATATCTATATCTGTGATATATGTGGAGAAGAGATAGAAGAACCTAATTATCTTATGATAATCCCATGTGTAATTGAAGATGATACAGGAACAATGCGTGTTACATTCTTCAGAACAGCTGCAGAAGAATTGGTTGGAATGAAAATACAAGAAATTATTGATGTAATCCAAAAAACTGGAGATGAAGGATCACTTGAAGATAAAGTATCAGACCTAGTAGGTCATGAAATCACAATAATTGCAGATGCAAGCTTTGATGAATACAACGAAGAAATACGACTTAATGCTAAAAAACTTGTGGAATTAAAGTTATAATAAAATAATAACCATTACAATTTATTTGGATTTATATATAATTTCAATAAACCCCTCCCAAACTATCAACCTATATAATATTGGCATCTGTAAAATGTTGTATAAACCAAAATAGTGGGACATATAAATTTTTTAAACCCAAACATTAAATAAAATCTGTATTATATAAATTTAGAAAATTTAATTTCAAAATTATAAAAAAAATCAACAAATAATTTATTAAAAAACACAAGAATTACCTGAATTGTAAAAATTTAAAAATAAAAAAAAAGGGGATTAGAATATGGTAGAACTCGAAGACTTACCAAATGTGGGTGAAAAAACCGCCCAAAAATTAAGAGATGCTGGTTTCGCTGATATGATGAGATTAGCCACTGCAACTGCAAAGGAATTAAGTGTTAAAGCCGAAATAGGAGAAGGTGTTGCAGAAAAAGTTATAGAAGCCGCAAGAAAATCAGAACAAATCGATTTTGAAACAGCTCTGGATGTAATGGAAAGACGAAAGGATGTTGGAAGGATAACAACAGGTAGTACTGGTCTTGATGAACTTATTGGCGGAGGAATTGAAACTCAATCCATAACAGAAGTGTTTGGTGAATTTGGATCTGGAAAAAGTCAGATCTCGCATGAACTAGCTGTAACAGTACAATTACCCCCAGAAAAAGGTGGTTTATCTGGAGATTGTGTATTCATAGATACTGAAAACACATTTAGACCTGAAAGGATAAAACAAATAGCAGATGGTCTTGAACTTGATGTGGAAGAAGTTTTAACCAAAATACATATTGCAAGAGCATTCAATTCAAGCCATCAAATATTAATGGCAGATAAAGTCAATGAATTAATACAAAGCGGAGCAAATGTGAAACTTGTAATAGTTGACTCTCTAACAGCACATTTCCGTGCTGAATATATTGGAAGAGAATCTCTTGCAACAAGACAACAAAAACTAAACCAACATTTACACACACTCCAAAATATTGCTAACACTTATAATGTAGCTGTATTTGTAACAAACCAAGTTCAATCTAAACCAGATGCATTCTTTGGAAGCCCAACTAAAGCCATAGGTGGCCATGTTCTAGGACATGCTGCAACATATAGGATTTGGCTTAAAAAAGGACTTGCAGGTAAAAGAATTGCAAGATTAGTGGATAGTCCACATTTACCAGAAGGAGAAGCTGTTTTTAAAGTAATAACAGAGGGAATTTCAGATTAATTCCCAATAAAATCTTTTTTTTTATTTAAATAATCTGTTATATATTTTTTTAAATATAAAATCAATATTAACCTGGATTAATATGAGTTCAATTGAAACAATATTCACCATAATATTATTGATATTAGTGGGTTATATTTCCAAAAGAATAGGTTTTTTAAAATATGAGGATTCAATTACACTTAATAAAATAGTTGTAAACATTGCAATACCTCCACTTATATTTCTGGCAATGTACAATTCAGATCTTTCTAATATAACATATTTAATCCCAATTACATTGATATGTATTATTACAGGAAGTCTTTCTGGTTTATTAGTATATATTTTTTCAAATGCAAAGGGATATACAAAAAAAACAAAATGGGCATTGATAAGTGCTTCAACATTATTCAATTCAGGTTTTCTAGGATACCTGTTGTTCTTGGAATTTTCGGAGTTACAGGATTGGTAAGGGCTGTTTTCTATGATTTAGGTTCTACCATACTCTTTCTTTGTCTTGGAATTTTATTTATTTTTATGTTTGAAGGTGAATATACTTCAATAATCAAAAGAACAATATTATTCCGGCATATTTGGGGTGTTATATTGGGAATATTTGCAAACTTTATACATCTTAATATTGGAATATTATCCTTAAATGTATTACAATATCTAAGTGGAGCTGCAATTCCAATTATAATGATATCCCTTGGACTTTCATTAGAAGTGGGTGGGTTGAAAAATTATTTAGGTGTAGCATCATTTATTTCAGTTATAAGACTGGTAGTATCTCCGTTAATTGCAATTTCAATAATTTATATTATGGGATTAACAGGTCTTGAAAGTAAAGTAACAATATTAGAATCAGGAATGCCATCTGCAATGTTAAGTCTTGTTCTTGCTGTAAATTATGAACTTGATATAAAAGCAGCAGCAGCTTGTATATTCCTAAGCACTGTTTTAAGCATGATTTCATTACCAATATTAATTTATTTAATATAAATTAATATCTCCAATTTTTTTTGTTATTTATAGAAATTTAAAAATAAAAAAAAAATGCTGAATATTAAATTACAGAATAAATTTTTTTTTTTTTTTTTTATATCTACAAATTTAATAAAAAAAATTAGTGGATAAAAATAGTTTATAAATTATATATCCACTTTGTAAAAGTACAAAAAAAATAAAATGATTTAAGATTAAAAGTTGTTTAACTGGTTTTTTAGTATTTATAAGATAAAATAAAGATATTAAACGATATAAAGAATAATAACTCAAAATATTCTATTATATATACTTTGTATAAAAAAATAAATAGAAAACTTTATTTATTAAGTTGATAGACCCTACACATTAAGGATAAGATAATCTATCATAGATTTATGAAATAGGTGATATAATTGGCAGATGAAAAAAATCAAGAAACAACCGAAGAATTAAAAGTCGGGGTATATACATGTCACTGTGGGATAAACATAGGCGGCGTAGTTGATATCGAGGCAGTAAAAAATTATGCAGCAACACTTCCAAACGTTGTTGTATCAGAAGAGTATAAATATTTCTGTTCAGATCCAGGACAGGAAATGATCCAGAAGGACATTAAAGAAAAAGGATTAAACAGAGTAGTTGTAGCAGCATGTTCTCCAAGGCTCCACGAACCAACATTCAGAAGAGCAGTTAAAGAAGCAGGATTAAACCCATTTTTATTTGAATTTGCTAATTTAAGAGAACATGATTCATGGGTTCATCAGGATGAACCAGAGGCAGCAACAGAAAAAGCTAAAGACCTAGTAAGAATGGCAGTTGCTAAAGCTAGATTATTAGAACCTCTCATATCTGAATCAGTTCCAGTTACAAGTAAAGCACTTGTTATAGGTGGAGGAGTAGCTGGAATTCAAGCAGCACTTGATCTAGGGGATATGGGATTCCAAACATATCTTGTAGAAAAACAACCTACAATAGGTGGAAGAATGGCCCAATTGGACAAAACATTCCCTACATTAGATTGTTCCATGTGTATCCTAGCACCTAAAATGGTGGACTGTGGAAAACATGAAAACATAGAACTCATATCCTATGCAGAAGTTAAAAAAGTAGATGGATACATTGGAAACTTCAAAGTAAAAGTTGAGAAAAAACCACGTTACATAGATGAATCTGTATGTACTGGATGTGGAAGTTGTGCTGAAGTATGTCCTATAGAAATACCAAATTACTTTGATGAAGGTGTTGGTATGGTTAAAGCTACATACATACCATTCCCACAAGCAGTTCCACTATGTGCAACCATTGACAAAGACTACTGTATAGAATGTAAACTCTGTGACCAAATCTGTGGTAATGGTGCAATTGTACATGACCAAAAACCAGAAACCATTGAATTAGATGTTGGTACTATTATAGTTGCAACAGGTTATGATCCATATGATCCAACCGAGAAAAAAGAATGGGCATATGGTACAGCAGAAAATGTTATAACAGGTCTTGAACTTGAAAGATACATCAATGCATCTGGACCAACACAAGGACATGTAGTAAAACCATCAGATGGAAAAACACCTAAAAGTGTGGCATTCATCCAATGTGTCGGTTCAAGAGATGAACAAATAGACAAACCATATTGTTCCAGGGTTTGCTGTATGTATGCAATGAAAAATGCACAGCTCATACTAGACCATGAACCAGATACCGAAGTTACTATTTACTACATGGATATAAGAGCATTCGGTAAAGGATTCGAAGAATTCTACAAACGATCACAAGAGAAATATGGTATTAACTTCATCAGAGGCAGACCAGCAACAGTGCTTGAAAACCCTGATCAAACATTAACAATTAGATCAGAAGACACTCTCCTTGGAAAAGTCACAGAATATGACTATGACATGGTTGTTTTATCAGTAGGTCTACAGCCTCCTGAAGGAGCAGAAGAACTCAGACAAACATTAACCCTCTCAAGAAGTGCAGATGGTTTCTTAATGGAAGCTCACCCTAAACTCAGGCCTGTTGACACATTAACTGATGGTATTTACCTAGCAGGTGTTTCTCAGGGACCTAAAGATATTCCTGACGCAGTTGCACAGGCATCAGGTGCCGCAGCAAGAGCAGCAATACCAATGATAAAAGGTGAAGTGGAAATTGAACCTATCATTGCAAGTGTGGATGAAGATGTCTGTGGTGGATGTGAAGTTTGTCTTGAACTATGTCCATATGGTGCAATTGAAAGAATAGATGAACAGGCACATGTTAACATAGCACTCTGTAAAGGATGCGGAACTTGTGTTGCAGCATGCCCATCTGGAGCAATGGACCAAGCACACTTCAAAACCAGCCAGATATTTGCTCAAATTGAAGCAGCAATGAACAGTGGAAAATAAGGGTTTAAAAAAAATCCCTACTTTTCTTAAATTTTTTTTTAAATATCCAATTTACTATCTATAACTAATTTTGAAATTTTTTTTTTATAAAAAATTCATTTATTTGAAAATATTACAAAAAAAATAATATATTTTAATAAAAATTTAATTTTTCAATATATGATCCCAAAAAAAAATATACAATAACCTATAATAATATTAATTGGAGAAGGTGAAAAAATTTGTATAACGAAGTTGGAGAAAAACTAAAAGAACTATTAAAACTTGAACGAGAACCAGTTGCTATAAAGTGGACTGTGGAAATACCTAAAAATATTCCAAAAAAAAGCAAATCAAGATTTTGTACCAAACTAGATAAAGCATCACAGGGAGAAATCTTCTACTCATCAGTTGATGAAGAAGAATGTATGGGCGGTATAAGATATTCTGATATGAAAGATAAAAAAGAACTACCAATAAATATGCAAAGTGGGGGATTTTTAGTACCTGCAGGAGTTTATAAAAATATACCTGCAGTTCAACGTTCATGGAAAAATAACATGGCAATTGAAGCTGGAATATTTAATACAATAATATTTTCACCCCTTTCCAAAGCAGATTTTGAACCAAACATTATATTCATGGTTTGTAATCAGAACATGCAATGCTACTACTTCATGCCAATGCATATGATTCAGGATCCCATGGTTTAAGTGCTGATACCGGCCCTATATGTAGTTCCATGGCAGTATTACCCTATTTAACTGGAAAAGTAACATATGGTTTTGGTGATATTGGAGCTCGAAGAAATATGACATTAAAACCTGAAGATGTAATGGTAACAATTCCTGCAGGAGATCTTGAAAGAATAATTTCCAATCTCAATGAAATGAAGAAAAAAACATTTTTCAAAGAGAGTTAAAACTCAAAAACCCAATACATCCCAATATATAGGATTAATAATTAAATATTTTAATATACAGCTCTCTTATTTGTTTAAATAATATATAGGGATTTATTTTATTACCATAAATAAATCTAAAAAAATAATAAATATTTATCAGGAGGATATTTTAATGATAAAAAACGAAGACTGTGCCCTAAAAATTAAAGAAGTCACTAAAGAACATCATAAATGGATGGAAAATAGTATAACTCTTATTGCAAGTGAAAATATAACAAGTACCAGTGTAAGGGAAGCTTTAGCTTCTGATTTGTCCCATAGATATGCTGAAGGTCTTTCTGGTTCTAGATTCTATGAAGGTTGTAAATATATTGATCAAATAGAAGATATAACAGTGGCCTTATCAAAAAAGATTTTTAAAGCAGATCATGCTAATGTTCAACCTATATCTGGTGTTGTTGCAAATATGGCATCATTCTTTGCACTTGCAAAACATGGTGATCCTATGATGGCACTTCCAGTTCCTGTGGGTGGACATATCAGCCATGCAAGTGTCAGTGCTGCAGGAATAAGGGGTTTAAAAATAATTCCCCATCCCTTTGATGAAACAAAAATGAATATTGATGCAGATGCTATGAAAAAGGATATAATTAAGGAAAAGCCTAAAATAGTTCTGTTAGGCGGTAGTTTATTTTTATTCCCACATCCAGTAGAAGATGCAAGAGAAGCAGCAGATGAAGTTGGGGCAAAAATAATGTATGATGGTGCACATGTTCTTGGTTTAATAGCAGGCGGTTGTTTCCAAGATCCTCTTAAGGAAGGTGCAGATCTTCTTGTAGGAAGTACGCATAAAACTTTTCCAGGTCCTCAAGGAGGTATAATTCTCTGTAAAGAAGATATTGCAAAAAAAATTGATGATGCTGTTTTCCCTGGTGTTGTTAGTAATCATCATCTACATCATCTTGCAGCTCTAGGAATAGCCACATCAGAAATGCTGGAATTTGGTAGTGCATATGCTAAACAAATAATTAAAAATGCACAAACACTGGCACAGGAACTCTATTCACTTGG
>JAQVTJ010000074.1 GCA_028700095.1 Methanobacterium sp.
CCTGATAGTTCTAGTTTTAAGCATAATATGTCTATTTCTGCTTCGTTTATTCTGAATCTTTTTTCGTGGTACTCATTCATCTTTTAAAGGCACCTCACAGGTATTTTTACTCTTTCATTTAATAAAACTCTTCCGTTGACTATTCTTTCCTGACTCATTGTTTGCTTGAAATTAGCCCTCCATACAGTATAGTAAGGAGAGTTGCCAATTTTTCTTTTGGTTATGAATTCTATGTAATCATCAACAGTGAAACCGCAATAATTGCAGTAATGTTCATACCTCCCTTTCAACATTTTTATATTACAATTAGGACACAGCATAAATTATCCACCTCCATTTTACGCTCCCTTTTTTTCCCAATTACAAATTAACAAAAAATTAAATATTACAACTTAATACATTCCAATCAGTCTAAATTTTTATTTCTAAAGAATTGTCTAAGCAGTGATTATCTGGAATCTTGCACCCGAAACCATTATTAGACTCATAATAATATAGTAGGTTAAAGTAATATATAAAGACTTAATTATTTTATATTAAATATAAAAATAATTATTAATTAAGAGAAACAATAAGAACATTTAAGTAAGTTCTATTATCTATTAAAATTATAATGGATAATCAAAAAATTTATGATAAAGCAAAAGAATATCTTTTATCTTTTCCAGAAATTAATAATGAAATACTTAATAATCATCTAAACTATTGGAAAGGAAAAAAACCTAAAGATTTAAAAGAATTATTTAAAAAAATGGTTTTTCATTCTACAAATAGACAAAGTATGCCTAATGTTATTGGTGATATTGATAAACTTTCTTCTTATATTTATAACTGGAATTATGAAAAAGTTAATGATAAATATAAATCTTGGGAGGAATTATTTGATACTATAAAATCAAGCAGTTATGTTCCTCCAGGAAAAATGTTAAAAAATAACTCTCATGGTTTGTGGGTTCAATTTTTTAAATCTATTATTTCAATATCTTTATTTGTTTCAAGATTTAAGAATATTGAAGAATTTAACAAATTTGTAGAAACATTTTATTTTAATGAAGAAACCAGAATAGCTTTGCCATTACTTATTAAAGAAGAAATTTTTGGCTATCAATTTGCTTTAGCATGTGATTTTCTAAAAGAAAATGGTTATCCTGAATTTATTAAACCTGATGTGCATATAATTGATATATTTAAAGGACTTAAATTAACAACAGGCAATAATGATTTTCAAATATTTAGAGATGTGATCAAATTTTCAAAATCAATTAATAAATTACCTTATGAAATAGACAAATTATTTTGGTTAATTGGGAGTGGTAAATTTTATTTAAATAATATTAAAATAAAAACTTCTAAAGAAGATTTTATCAATTCTATTATAAACATTTAATTATTTTTTTCTTTTCATCTTGAATTCTTCATTCTTTCTTTTTACATATTCTATTACTTGAATTGGAACTCTCTTGCCAACATATTTAATGATTTCAGGCCTGACTTTGCCGTTAACCCTGATACTCATGGCTACATAGTAGTAGACTCCGAGTTTTCCATTTTTTAGTGTGACTATTTTCTTTTTTATATACATGAAATATATTGTTTTCAAAGAAATATTTAAAGAAAGTAATCAGTGTCTTATTGTTCTAAACTGCGGATTTGCGGATTTGCTAAATTGAAGGCTTGCTGTTTAATTTTGTTCGTTTTTAACAAATCCGCGAGCTGCGGATTTCTTATTTTTGCTTAAAATAAACAATCAAGCTTTACTACTAAGAAATCCGCAAAATAAAAGGTATAAAAAATTATTTATATACTATTTTAAGAAAATCTTTTGAATTAATATTATGAATGTATTTCTTTTTTTCTAATTCTTTTACATATTTTTTTTTAACATATTCATTGTTAGAAATTACGCAATTTCCCCAATCTTTCCATATTTCTTGTTTTTTTGACCAATCCCAATTAATGTAGCAAAATCCTTTTATTATAGGATTATTTTTTATCCATTCAAAATAAATTTTAAACCAATTATTCCAACTCTTTTTAGATTCATTTACACCTATTCCTCTTGCTGAAGATTCACAAATCATTACTGGCTTTTTATGAAATTTAGCATCTTTAATGAATATATTATTATTTTTAATATCATTTGGTAAGAAAAAAGTTACGCCCCACCAATCAACATATTCGTCTCCGGGATAATAATCCATATAATTTTGAACTCCTTCAGGAGCATAATGCCAAATCCATGCAATATTTTTAACCTTAGCATCTCTTGATTTTTTAATAATATATACCCATGATTTAACAAAAGATGAAGGATTATATCCATACCAAGATAATCCATTAAATTCATAACCTAATCTTACAAAACAAGGAATTCCTAAGTTTTTAACACCTTCAAAAAATGCATTAATATTATCATCATATTTTTTTGAATAAACTTCATTTTCATAATGTTTTTCAGGTTCACCTGAACAAGTATCACTCATAGATAAACCAATCTGAAGTATAATATTTTTGAAATCTTTAGTATTTTTTTTTATTAAATCAAACCATTTAGAATTAACATATTTTAATTGAATATATGTCATAAATAATAATGGTTTTTTATCAGATATTTCCCAATAATTTTTAAAATCATTAGGATAATTGAAAGGATTATCATCCTGACCTGCACCATGTATTACTTTATTACCTTTAGGTTCAAATTTTTGTTTAAAATCCATAATAAAATTAGTAGTTTAAAGTATTAAAATAATATGGTAATCAATTAATCTTGCATTCCTAAAACTGTGGATTTGTGGATTTGCTAAATTGAAGGCTTGCTGTTTAATTTTGTTCGTTTTTAACAAATCCGCGAGCTGCGGATTTCTTATTTTTGCTTAAAATAAACAATCAAGCCTTTTTGTGAAGAAATCCGTAAATTCACGAAAATAAAGTGTAAGAGATTATTTTTCAGATTTTAATAATTTTTTTATTGCTTCTGGTATTATTATTTTTTCAATTTCTGCAAGAGTTTCTGCTTTATTTCTAAAAATATAATATTTTTTTATTAAATTTTTGGCAAGAATTTTAGCTTTTTTGGAAGGTTTAGGTATAAGATTGTTAAATAGTTTAATTTTATTTTTAACAGTTTCTTTAGTTAAATGGTAATTATAAAAATATCCTGCATAATTGGATTCTCTTAATATTTGTAATTCAGGATAAAATATTTCAGGCCAAAATTCTTCATATCCTTTTATTAAATTAGGTTTTTTTAATATTTTATAGACTTTGATGCTATGATAAAGAATACATGTTTTAATTTTTTTAATTACTTTTTCATCAGTTATTAATCCAGTTTTTACAAATTCTTTGTCAAAAACATCAACTCCTAATTTAGCATGTTTTACTCCTTGAGCATCATCATCTTTTTCAACATACCTGCCTAAATTATGCATCCAAACAATTATCTCAAAATGTTCTTGATTAAAATCTTCTAATTCTTTGGCATTAATGTCTTTTGAATATATTATCATATTCTCACAAAGCCAATCATAAGTGTATTCATTAGGTGGGCGAATAGCATCATATTTTTTAAATAATTCTTTAGCTTTTTCAATAAGATTGATTTTACTCATAGATTTATTTAATTATTTATTATTTATATATTTCTTTGTTCCTTTATGTTTTCATGTTAGATGATGCTCCAGCTTTACTAAAAGACAAAAACTTCTTGGATGTTTTGCACAATGAATGGAATAAAAGAATAGTAGGTGAAGTCATGGCCCGTGAAATAATCTTCGCAATGAGCCTTGGCGGGTGCTTATGCTTGAATGCTCAGAAAACTAGCAATAATTTGATTGTGAATAGCAAGAGCGGTTCAGGCAAGGATTACATTACTACTCAAGTTTTAAGCATTATTCCAGACAAGGAGAGTAAGTGGATTAAGAGGACTAGGATTACTAAGACTGCTTTCACTTATTGGCATAATAGCAATATTGAGCCTAATTGGAATTGGAATGCTAAAATATTTTACGGAGAAGACATGAGCAGTGATGTGATTAATAGTGATGTTTTTAAGGTTATTTGTTCAGGAGAAAGCCACTCAACAATTGTTAAGGACCAAAGAGCTGTTGAGTTAAAAATTAATGGAAAGCCTAGTATCATTATCACTGCAGCCAAGGC
This sequence comes from Methanobacterium sp., assembly GCA_028700095.1. Lineage (GTDB taxonomy): Archaea > Methanobacteriota > Methanobacteria > Methanobacteriales > Methanobacteriaceae > Methanobacterium_B. Next base: position 4,162 of record JAQVTJ010000074.1, read on the forward strand.
TATTTTAGAGGAAGAGTTGCTTAGAAGGTTTGCAGTCTTGAATTTGGATGAGTCTAAGGAGCAGGATGATTTAATCATTGATTTTCATTCCAAAGCAGCAATGAATGAGGGTTTGCTTAATTATGATGAATATGTGGTTAAATCTTTGGATAGTTTGAAGCCTGTTAGTGTAGTTATTGATTTTGCTGACAAGTTTGGCAAGTATTTCAAGGAAATGAATGCTAATGTAATAGTCAGAACTAATTATAACAGATTCATTGATTTAGTTAAATACAGTGCAGTGTTGTTTCAGCACCAAAGATTCTGGCTGGATGGAAGTACTATTAAGGCAGAGCCAGAAGACTATGACAGAGCAATAGAATGGTTTACTCACTTATTCAAAAACCAATGCTTATTGCCAATCACTAAGGACCAGCAGAAGCTTATCAAAATAGTCTGGGATTTAAAGCAGGCCACAACTGATGAAATTATCTCTCAAACAACCTTTGCCGGAAGGTCATGGGTTTATGCAAACCTTAATGTATTAACTGAGAAAGGTTTCCTAGAAAAGACCAGAGTAGAAGATGAATCAGGCTTTTCAAAGAAGAAATTAGACTCGTATATAGCAACAGGACAAGTAAAAATTAAACTGCCTTATTGGTGCGATTTAGAATAAGTTTAAATTTATAAATTTAAATTAGTATATATACAATATGAATATTAAATATAAAAAATATTTAGGAATCTCATTATCAATAATAGGAAGTATAATTTCTGCAATAATTATTCATTTTATTTATTATTATTTTATTTTTTATATACATGAAGCAGGGCATATATTATTTGGTTCAATAGGAAGTTTAATTATGGGAATTAAACCTAATTTTTATATCTCTAATTGGATGAATTATGAGTTATTACCTTTTCTTAAAATTCCTCAACAAACAATAGTAACACCTTATACTTTTATATTGCCTTATGGGGGGATAATAATGACATTGTTAATGGTCTCTTTAATTTCTTATATTTTAAGTAAATCATTAAAAAATAAATTATTTCTTTATTTTATACCTTTATTTGTATTCCATGAAATAATCCTTAATTTTTTATTTGGTACGGATAATTGGTTAAGAGCTCCTTTAATTCCTAAACTTGCATTAGGAAATATATTTAATTTTTTTTCTATACTACTTATTATATTAATTATTTATCCTTTAATAAAAAAAACTTTAATTAAATCAACAAAACATAATTTTTAATTTATATATTACTTTAAAAGTATTAATAATTTATGGATAAAGACCTTGAAAAATTCTTTGAACCTTGGGAATTAAAGATTTTAGATTTAATTGAAGAAACAAAAAAAGAAGAAAATGATATTAATAAAAAAAATCTAAATTAAATTAGGAAAATCAGTTAATTTCTTAGTATTTAATTGTTTTAATGAAATATTAATTTGTTCATCTTTTACTTTTTTTATAAAATTTGTTATTAAATCTCCCCTATTATCTTTATAATTAAGATCTTTCCAATGGATTATGTATTCATCATTATTTATTTCAACTAAATTTAATTTTTTAAATCCATTCATAGCTAAAATTATTAATTCTTTTTTAAACTGATTTTTTTCACCTTGTTCACAAAAATAAGGTAGAGTAAATTTATCAGTGATATTTAATATATCATCTAATTTACATGAAAAAATTGATTCTTTTTTTAATTTTTTATTAATTATCTTTTGATAACTAGATTCTTTATTTAATTCAGGAAAAATATCCATCCATAAAATAGCCATAATATATTCTATAGGTACTTCAGTCTTGTTTGTTTCAATTAATTTATATTTTTTTTCTAAATCTTGAATCTCTCCAGAAAAATATTTTATAGTTCCAAATTCAAATTTTTGTTTTAAATTAACATCCTTAAAATTATTTAAAATACTATTAATCTGAATAATACGAGTATTTGCACCAGGGATAATATTAAAAGAAAGTATTGATAAATTATTAATTAATTTTGAAGTTAGACAAAATTTTGAGAATATTTTCATATGATCAGTATAAATTCCATTTGACAATAAAAAAACATCACTAGCATTAGTATCTATATAATTTTCAAATTGTTTAATTGAAGTTTCATTATGATTAACCCATTCAATTAAATCTTTATCTTCTTTGTCATATTTTTTAATTTTATCAATATTTGTAAAAGATTTTTTTAAATCTCCCAAAATAAAATTAACATTATTTTTTATAATATAATCTGGAGTAAAACCTTTGAATTTTCCTCCAAAATAAAAAGTATATTTCAATTCATCATTAAAATATTTATATAAACCTAATGAAGCTAATACTGAAGAATAATAATTATGAACTTCTCTTTGCATATCTCTTAAAATTTTTAATTCTTCTTCACTAGTTGACATTTATTTCACCTTCATATTCATTAAGTATAAAATTTATTAAAGTATTTAATGATGTTGAAATTAATTGAAACTGTGGCATTATCTTTATAGAATTTTTTGAATCTATTAAAATGTCAAAAGAGCCTCCAGATTCATAATCTAAACATATTAGTTTAGTTGAAAAATCATTCTGAAAAATAACCGAAAATGAATATTTTTTGCTAATATATTCTATAAATTTTTCAATAGAAGAATTATCAACAAATAAATCTTCATTAAGACTAATTTTTATAACTCTTGTATCTCCATAAGTTAAAGAATTATTTTTTAAAATCAAATCATATAATTCATTAAATTTTAAGACAGGATATTTTAATATTAAGTCATATATTTCATCAAATTTAGTTAAATCAAAATTATGTTCAGTCATTAAACTAAATATCCCTTTTCTTGATAATCTTAAATTCATTTTGTCTAAAATTAAATTTATACTATCTACCCATAAGTTATTGTCTTTAGCAAACATGAATGCTTTATCATAAGATTTATTTAAATATTGAACAAAAGTTTCTGGAACATCAATTTTTTCAAAATATCTTTTAAAAACACAATTACTAAATCTAATTTCATAATTTAACTTAATACCAATATTAGCAATCATTTCTTTTAATTCTCGTGATCTGAAAAAAAATCTTGATATAAAAGGATAATACTTATTCATAAATCTTAAATCCATTTTAAATAAAGATCCTGATTTGTTTGATATTAAGATTATTATTGAATATTTTTTTGAAAAAAATAACAGTGTTTTGTACTCTTTATTTGATTTTTTAATATTTTTACCACAATGAGGACAAGTTATTGATTTATCTTGTGTAGAATTTATTTCATATACAAAATAATCTTCAAGTTCAGAAATAAAATTAATGGTAATATTATCAAAATTTAAAGGTTTAAAAGTCTTAAATATATCAATTATTTTATCTTCTTGAGAATAATTAAATAATACTATTTTTATAGGAACATGAGAAATAGAACTAAAATTAAGAGACTTATATACATTCAATGTATTATTTATAAATTGTTGAGGCATATTAATCAGTAATATTAAATAAATCACTTTATAAAAATTGTTCTTATTTAATCTTCTAAAAAATATCCTATAGTTATGCTTAGCCCCATTATTCCGAAAGCATTCCAAGCATCCAAGGTTTTAGACCAATAGACAAAAGCAATAAATAAAGAAAAATGGTGCAGCATGTTAAGCCCTAGCGCGCTTATTTTCATTTGGCCTGCACCATTTCCTTAATCTTGTCAAAGGTTTCCGGGTCTTGCATCATTTTGGCTAAGAATTCTTGTATCTGCTTTTTCTTATCATCAATGTTTATAGCTACTTCTACTTTCAATGGCTTTCCGCACTTGTTGCAGTAATTATTGACTGGTGTGTTGATTTCTCCGCAACTGCAGGTTATTGGCTGCATTGCATCAGGTTTCTCATCACTTTTTTCTATTCCATAATAATTCAAAACGGCGTTGTCTACATCCCTGCCTGATAAGTGCACGTAGACTGAGGCCATGTCGCTGCTTTGCACCCATCCGAAGTATTCTTTCATTTGAGCTTCTGTTAGCTTGTTGGCCATGTGTGTGGCTCGCGCGTGCCT
>JAQVTJ010000075.1 GCA_028700095.1 Methanobacterium sp.
AAGGGGTAGTGAAAATGGATCCTTACGCAGTAATAATAAAACTACATCTAACAGAAAAAAGTATGAATTCAATTGATCAGAAGAACGAATTAACATTTGTAGTTCGTAGAACTGCTAATAAAACCGTGATAAAATCTGCATTTGAAGATCTTTATGCTGTTAAAGTTGAAAGAGTTAACACCCAAATATTAAAGGGACAGAAATTAGCCTATATAAAACTGGCTGCTGAACACAGTGCAGAGGATATAGCAGTTAAAATGGGAGTATTCTAAGTATTATTCTTATCATAACTATATCATGTTAAATCCAGTATGGACACTTAACACCCCAACGGAGGAAATAAAATGGGAAAACGATTAATAATCCAAAGAAGAGGAAGAGGAACTCCTACTTACAAGAGTGCATCACACCGATTCAGGGGAAAAATAGCCTACAGATCATATGATGATCTTGAAAAGGAAGGCTGTCTTAAGGGTAGAGTAGTAGATATTATACATGACCCTGGTCGAACAGCCCCTGTAGCGCTTGTAAAATTTGAAAATGGAGAAAAAAGTCTTATTTTAGCACCTGAAGGAATACAGATTGATGCTGATGTGGCATGTGGAATTTCCGCACCAATAAATCCGGGAAATTCATTACCACTAGCAGAAATTCCTGAAGGTACACCACTTTACAATTTAGAAAAACATCCTGGGGATGGTGGTAGATTTGTTAGATCATCAGGAACTTACGCTTCTTTAATAACACACGATGTTGGTAAAGCAATTGTTGAATTACCCTCAGGTGAATTAAAGGCATTTAACCCTCGCTGCAGAGCAACCATAGGTGTTGTTGCAGGAGGAGGAAGAAAAGAGAAACCATTCCTTAAGGCAGGTAACAGATACCATGCACTTAAAGCCAAGGGTAAGAAGAATGTCAGTGTCAGAGGAGTGGCAATGAATGCAGTGGATCACCCACATGGTGGAGGAAACAGGCAACACCCTGGTAAGCCAACAACAATATCCAGGCATGCACCAGCAGGAAGAAAGGTCGGTTCAATAGCAGCTAGCAGAACCGGTAGAAGGAGATAAAATAACTCTCCATTAAATTAATAAATAAAACGGATAAAAAAAGGATTAGGAGGAGACTAATTGGCAAGAAAAATATTTAACTATCGCGGTTACACATTGGAAGAACTGCAGGACATGCCATTGGACAATGTTATACAACTATTACCATCAAGGCAGAGAAGATCTCTTAAAAGAGGATTTTTGCCTAGGCAAAAAAAGGTTCTGGAAAAAATTAGAAAAATCAAAAAAGAAGGCCCTAGAACGGATGGTAGGCCACAGATAATAAAAACACACTGCAGAGACATGATTATACTTCCTGAAATGGTTGGAATGACCTTTGGAATCTACAGTGGAAAAGAATTTGTTAATGTAACTATCCAACCAGAAATGATTGGATGTTATTTTGGTGAATTTGCAATCACAAGACAGAGGGTTCAGCACGGAGATCCAGGTATGGGTGCAACAAGATCATCCATGTTTGTGCCGCTTAAATAAGGAGAAGTTACAATGGCGAAGATAGAATACGCTTATCAAGATGAGTACAAAGGAAAAACAGCAAAAGCTGCAGGGAAAGCTCTTAAGATTTCTCCAAAGCATTCTGTTGAAGTGTGCCGTACCATAAGGGGAATGCACCTCGATGATGCAAAAGAATTCTTAGGGAGAGTTATGAAAAAAGAAACTCCTGTACCATTTAAAAGACATAATAAAAAAGTAGGACATAAAAGAGGGCTTGTAGGATGGCCAACAGGACGTTATCCAGTTAAAGCTGCAGAATATATACTTCAGGTGTTGGAAAACGCTGAAGCAAATGCAGAATACAAAGGCCTTAACACAGAAGATCTTAAAATAGTCCATATATCCAGCCACCGTGGTTACATCATAAGAGGATGGACTGCAAGAGCATTTGGAAGGGCTAGCCCATTTAACACTCCAACAACCCATATACAAGTAGTTCTAGGGGAGGCATAGATTCAATGATTGAAAAGGATTTCGTAACAGAAGGGCTTAAACGAACAAGAATAGACGAATACCTGGAAAATGAGCTTGAAAGAGCAGGTTACGGTGGAATGGAAATTCAAGTAACACCTCTGGGTACAATGGTTGTTGTTTACGCAGAAAGACCTGGTATGGTAATAGGAAGAGGTGGAAAAACTGTCCGAAGCATAACCCAAAGTCTTAAAACAAGTTATGGTCTTGACAACCCTCAAGTAGAGGTTAAAGAGGTTGACATACCAGAACTAAACCCTAAAATAATGGCACATAAAATTGCTGCCATGTTACAAAGGGGAATGCACTTCAGAAGAGTTGCTTATACTGCACTACGCAGAATTATGGGTGCAGGAGCTCAGGGTGTTGAAGTAACAATTTCAGGTAAAATAAGAGGTTCAAGATCTGCATGTGCCAAATTTTCAGATGGTTACATTAAAAAATGTGGAGAACCATCCATCAGATTTGTGAGACATGGATTTGCAACAGTACAACTCAAACCAGGTGTTCTTGGAATTAATGTTAGAATAATGCCACCAGATGTGGTTTTACCAGATAAAGTTGACATCTTACATATTGAAATTGAAGAACCTGTAACTGAAAAATCTGTTGAAATAGAAACAACACCAGATAAAATTGAAACAGTTGAAAGTGTTGTGGAAGATATTGTAGAAGAAACAGAAGAAGAAGTAGCAGATGTAGAAATTATAGAAGAAGCTACAGATGAAAATGATGAAGTTTCAGAAGAAACAGAAATAGTAGAACCAGTTCCAGCTGAAAAAATTACAGAAAAACCAACTATAGAAGAAACCCCAGTTGAAGAAACATCTGAAAAACCAGAAACAGAAACAACTGAAGACACTCCTGTTAAAGAAGAAACTGAAGAAACATCTGAAGAAACTGAAGATACTTCAGTAGAAGATGAATCCAAACCTGAAAACGAAGAAGAACCAGAAACTCAGGAAGCTTCTAAAAAAGAAGAAAACACTGAAAAGGGCGATAAATCAGAATAAATATAATCTGTGTGAAATTATCACAAGTTATAAAAGGATGTAGAGAAATGGTAATATTAAGAAGCAAGGAAATACGGGTAATGGAGATAGATGAGATCCAGAAGAAACTGGATGAACTCAAAGCAGAACATGCTAAGAACATCTCAAAAAGTGCAGCTGCAGGAGTTTATGAAAATCCAGGTAAAATAAAGGAACTTAAACGAACGATCGCACGTGTCCTTACCATAATAAATGAAAAACAGCAGGAGAAATAAAATCGATGAAAGTCTGTGAGATATGCGGTCTTCCTGAAGAACTTTGTGTCTGCGAGGAGATAGCCAGAGAAATTCAAAAAGTAAAGGTCTATACAGTTAGAAGAAGATTCGGAAAACTGATGACCATTGTTGAGGGTATAGATGAGCACGATATTGACATAAAAGAGCTAACAAAGGAACTTAAGGCAAAATGTGCCTGTGGAGGGACAGCCAAAAAAGGCCAAATAGAACTTCAAGGTGACCATAAAAGAAGGGTTAAAGAAATTTTGGCTAACATGGGCTTTTCTTCAGACACCATCGAGATAAAAGACAGAGAAGACAGGGGAAGGAAAAGACGCAGATAGAAACATGGAAAATTCCCATGTTTTTTTTTATCTATGTCTAAACCATATTCCATGGTGGAAACATGATCACTCCACACAATATATTCAGGCACGAACTTGTAGGACTGAATGTTGAGGTTGTTAAAAGCTCACATAAAGGTTTCACAGGAATTAAAGGAGAAGTTATCAACGAAACAAAAAACACCATTGTGGTGGAAGATATTGAAGGATGTGAAAAAACCATCCCTAAAAACGTTGCAACTTTTCAATTCACATTGCCAGATAATATTGTAGTTGAAATTGATGGAAATATAATCGTTGCTCGCCCAGAAGACAGAATTAAAAAGAAATTCAGAAAGTTTTGAATGGCATGCAATAAAAAGAAAAAAAACAATCCAATCTCATGGAAAATACTCATAAAAATTCAACAATAAAATTTAAAATAGTATATTAATAAAATAAAAGGACATATCAGGTGATAAAATGGTTGGTATCGACGTTAAAGAACCAAAAATAGAATGTGATGATCCCAACTGTCCCTTTCATGGAACCCTCCCAGTGAGGGGTCAAATTCTAGAAGGAATAGTTACAAGTGATAAAGCAGAAAGGACCATTACAGTAGAACGTAGTTATTATAAATTCATCAGTAAATACGAGAGATACGAGAAAAGGAAATCAAAGATCAGCGCTCATAAACCTGACTGTTTAGAAGTTAAGATTGGTGATTCTGTTAAAATAGCAGAATGCAGACCTTTAAGCAAAACCAAACATTTCGTATTGGTGGAAGTTAAGGGAGAAAAGTAAAAATGAAGGCAATTACCTCCAACATCACAAAAGCACTACCAATAGGTGCAAGATTACAATGCATAGACAACACCGGTGCAAGAGAAGTTGAAATCATAGCTGTTAAAGGATACAAAGGTGTTAGAAGAAGATTAGCACCTGCTGGTGTCGGTGATATGATTGTAATTACAGTTAAAAAAGGTACCGTTGACATGAGAAAAGAGGTCACAACAGCTGTTGTTGTCAGACAGAAAAAAGAATTCAAAAGGGCTGACGGCTTAAGAATCAAATTTGAAGATAACGCTGCAGTAATAGTAAGTCCTGAAGGTGTGCTTAAAGGGTCAGAAATAAGAGGACCTATAGCAAAAGAAGCAGCTGACAGATGGCCTGCTATTGGAAGTGCTGCAAGCATCATAGTATAAATTAAAGGTGATAATATATGTCAACACAGCCAAGAAAACAGAGGAAATTTATTTATAAGGCACCATTACACATACGCCATAAATTAATGGGTGTAACACTTGCTGAAGAGCTCAGGGAGCAATATAATAGAAGATCTCTTCCTGTTAAGAAAGGTGACACAGTAAAGGTTATGCGCGGCGATTTCAAGGACCATGAAGGAAAAGTTGAAAAAATGGACCTTAAAAATTATCGTGTCATGATTGAGGGTATGTCAGTACAGAAACCCGATGGTAACAAAGTCTACCATTCTGTTCATCCATCAAATTTAATGATCATTGAACTCGATATGGAAGACAATGAAAGAAACGATATAGTAGAGAGGAAGGGATAACATGGCAAAGATGGGATCAAGAAAACATCTTAAACGATTCAAATCACCAGTACACTGGCCCATTCACCCTAAAGAGGATAAGTGGACTGTAAAACCAAGTGCAGGGCCACATGCAATTGAGGAATCATTACCATTACTCATTGTTGTAAGGGATATTTTAAAAGTTGCAGACAATGCAAGGGAAGCAAAAATAATCATCAACAATGGTGATATACTTGTTGATGGCAGTGCTAGGAAAGATTATAAATTCCCAGTGGGATTCATGGATGTAATTTCATTACCCAAAGCTGAAAAAGTTTACAGAGTACTTCCTGATCATAAAGGAAGGTTAATACTGCATCCAATAACCAAAGAAAATGCAGAATTTAAACTATGTATGATCACAGATATAACCACAATAAAAGGTGGTAAAACACAACTCAACCTTCATGATGGAAGAAACTCCCTTGTAGAAAAAAAATATAGCACAGGAGATGTTGTTGTTGTGGAAATTCCAGAACAAACAGTCACTGATCATATAAAATTCGAAAGTGGTACTGTTGGACTCATTACAGGCGGTAAACACATAGGAGAACTTGGTAAAGTTAAAGAAATCAACATAACCCAATCATCCAAACCAAACACGGTAGAGATAGAAACAGATGATGGAACATTTTTAACATTAGCAGACTATGTATTTGTTCTTGGAACAGACAAACCGGTTATTTCACTACCTGGGGGAAAATAAATGAACCAGATGGAAAAAGTGAGAATAGCAAAAGCAACAGTGAATATTGGTGTAGGTGAAAGTGGAGAAAGACTTGCAAGGGCAGAACAGCTCTTAGTAAATATCACAGACCAAAAACCAGTACGAACAATAAGTAAGGTTACAAACCCTGAATTTGGAATTAGAAGGGGACAACCTATAGCATGTAAAGTCACACTCAGGAATGAAAAAGCAGATAAAGCTGTTAAAATGATACTTGATGGTATTGGAAACAGATTAAAAGCCAGTCAATTTGATGCCCAAGGTAATGTTGCATTTGGTATAGAAGAACATATTGACATTCCAGGAATGCGTTATGATCCTGATATAGGTATATTTGGTATGAACATTTCAGTAACCTTTGAAAAACCAGGTTACAGAATTAAAAGAAGAAGGATTCAGCACAAAAAAATACCAAATAAACACCAGGTCACAAAAGAAGAGACAATGGAATTTATGAAAAAAGAATTCCAAGTTAATATAGAATAGGTGATAAATTGCCAAGAAAATACGGAAAAGCTTCAAGAAAATGCAGCAGATGTAATGATCATTCAGCATTAGTTAGAAGGTACAATCTTAATTTGTGCAGACAATGCTTCAGAGAACTTGCAGCTAGAATTGGATTTAAAAAATATAACTAAGAGGTGTATAGTTTGACTCTTATGGATCCTCTTGCAGATGCACTTACAAACATGAGAAACAATGAGATGCAGGGAAATAAAAGATGTACAATCCGACCTGCATCCAAAATGATTGGCCATGTTTTAAGGACAATGCAAAAAGAAGGATATATTGGTGAATTTGAATTCGTCGACGATGACAAAGCAGGACAGTTCATGGTCGAATTAGAAGGAAATATAAACAAGTGCGGTGTAATAAAGCCAAGACACGCCGTTAAGAAAGATGAATTTGAAAAATTTGAAAAGAGATTTCTACCATCCAAAAACTTTGGAACAATTATATTAACAACCCCTGAAGGTATTATGACCCACAGGGAAGCCAAAGAAAAAGGTATTGGCGGTAGATTACTCGTATATGTTTACTAAGGTGATAAAATGGCTCAAATAACGATTCTTAGGGAGGAAATCCCAATTCCAGAAGGAATAGAAGTCATGGTAGACAATGCAGTGACTGTTAAAGGATCAAAGGGAACTCTAACACGGAACTTCGACAATAAAACTATCCAAATTAAAGTAGAAGATGATAATGTAGTAGTTGAAGCACGCTTCCCTAAAAAGAAGGATAAAGCTATGTTAGGGACCATACGATCCCATATTAGGAATATGATCATTGGATTAACAGATGGTTTTACATATAATATGAAAATTATTTATGCGCATTTTCCAATGACAGTTAAAACTGCTGGAAACAAAATCACCATTGAAAATTTCCTTGGTGAAAGACATCCAAGATCAGCTAAAATAGTTGGGGATGTTAAAGTCCAGATTAAAGGTGACCAAGTTATAGTCAGCGGAATTAACAAGGAACATGTTGGACAGACAATGGCTAATATGGAACAGGCGACAAAAATAAAGGGAAGAGACCCAAGGGTGTTCCAGGATGGAATATACCTTGTTAGCAAGGAATAAACGGTGATCCCATGATGATAAGAAAAACCAAAAAACCAAACTTCAAAAGACAAGAATGGTTCAGGTACAAAAAACTCGGGGAAACTTACAGAAAACCCAAGGGTAAAACTAGTAAAAGAAGAAGATATGAAGCAAGAAAACCTGCTATGCCTGCTATTGGTTACAGAACCCCAAGAAATTTAAGGGGACTTCACCCATCAGGATTTGAAGATGTTCTTATCTGTAATATTACAGATCTTGAAAAACTCGATCCAAGTACCCAGGCAGGTAGAATTAGTTCCACTGTAGGTACTAGAAAAAAGATTACCATGCTTGCAAAAGCAAAGGAGCTTAAAATAAAAATCTTGAACAAGGGGCTTTAAACCAAAATATTATTTTTTGGTTTAAGGAGTTATTTAATACATTTTCAGTAAAATCAGATAAAAATGGGATATTCACATTTATATTTTTATTATACTGAAGATGTTCAAACAATAAATAACCAGCAGCATTGCGAAGGGAAAAGATTGTGCAAAATCATGGAAGATAAATGATTTGCAAAAATGCAAAAAAAAGTCGTTTTAACGACTATATAGATTCAAAAAAATCCTGAAAATCCAAATATCATATAATATTATTATGAAT
>JAQVTJ010000076.1:0-1561 GCA_028700095.1 Methanobacterium sp.
AGTCTTTATTAATGTAATAAACCATAATTATTGGAAATGCCTTAATAATTATGGGAATTCCCATATATATAAATATTATATTTTCATCAAGGACAGTAATTAAAACAGTAAGAAGAGATTTAATGTTTAGGTGACGATTATGTGTCACAGAATATTAAAAGAGATAAAATATTGCCTGCAAAATTCATTAATCAAATCAATAAATTACTAAAAAAAAATATTAAAAAAAAATATAGATTTAACTAGATTTTATATTATTATTACATGCACCACAATTGTAACATCCAAATTCTTCACAACAATGTGTTAAATTACCTTGCATAGCTTTTTTATATTCTTTTTTTAAGAATTCGTCTTTGATTCCAACATCTATATTTTTCCATGGTAATTCATCGTTAATATCCCATTTATGAGATAGTTTTAACCAATCATTCATAGGAACTTTTCCATTTAATGATCTTTCCAATAAATCACCTAATTCAAAACCGCCCATAGATAAAATATATTGTATCAATGCATTTTTTGGATTTTCAACTTTAAATGATCTTAAATTTAGTTGGGAATTAATATATTTTATTTTAAATTTAAGCTCATCTAAATTGAAGCCTTCCCATTGGAAGGGTGTATGTGGTTTGGGTATGAAAGGATTTACACTAACCCTTATTTGATTTTTTCTTTTTCCCATCTTAATCAATTCTTTAATATATTGGCCAAGACATTCTATATCATTTTGATCTTCCAATGGAAGTCCGAGCATAAAGTAAAGTTTTACATTAAGGTCATGTTTAAATGCAATTTTAATAGTATCATTAATCATATCATCAGTAATTGATTTATTTGCTGTTTTTCTAATCTTCCATATTGATTCAGGGGCAATTGTGATGGTTTTAAGTCCGCTTATCTTTAATATTTCAAGTAAATTATCTGTTACAGATTCAATTCTTAAAGATGGTGTTGTTACTTGAAAATCTCTATCATATAACTTTTGACATAATTCTTCCATTTTAGAATGATCAGAAACCGCAGCACCTATCAATGCAATTTTATTAAGGTTAGTTGCATTTCTTCCCTTCTCAGCTATATTTAAAAGTTCTTTAATTGGCATTTCCCTACGAGGTCTGTAGATACATCCAGCCATACAAAATCTACAACCCCTTGTACATCCACGTGATACTTCCAATAGAAAAGCATGTCCAAAAGCAGGAATATATTCTTTTTCATCTGTTTCAGGTACTATTTGTCTAATAGGATGGCAAGCATCCATTAGATCTGGTACTGTAACCATTTTCACAGGATGATCAGGAAGATAAACCCCATCTATTTCAAGAAAAACATCTAAATTATCTTTTGGATCATCTAACTCAAGATATATATCAAGTAAATCATCTAAAATTACTTCTGCTTCACCAACAACAAAGAGATCTATGAATTTGCTCATGGGAAGAGGATTTGAACTTGCACAAGGACCACCAGCAATAATAAGTGGATGTTTTTCAGTTCTATCTTCTTTTCGAAGTGGTATTCCTCCTTTTTTTAACATTTCCAATACATTGACATAGTC
>JAQVTJ010000076.1:1571-8140 GCA_028700095.1 Methanobacterium sp.
TGTGGATACACAACTCTCTCACAATAAATATCTTCTCTTGAATTTAAGAAATCATATATTATATGAAATCCTAAAGATGACATTGCACTTCTATAAAGATTTGGATAGCATGATGCAAATCTAAGATCAACCTTTCTAAAGTCCTTGATAATTGCATTATGTTCAATCAACATAATTATATTATAACACTTTTATATAATCAAGATATCTAAATATTAAAGGTCATGAAATGAATGAAAAATCATATAAAAAAGTAGCGGTAGGCGGAACATTTGACAAGTTCCATTATGGTCATAGACGACTTATTGATATTGCATTTGAAATTGGGGATCATGTGGTGATAGGAGTCACATCAAATATATTTGGGGGAGTTAAGGGTAAAATTGAACATTGTAATATTCGAATGTCTAATCTCAGAAGTCTGCTTGAAAAGAAACATCAAAATTATGATATACAAGAATTAAATGATCCATATGGAACAACTATCTTAGATGAATCTATTGATGCTATAGTTGTAAGTGAAGAAACAGAACCAACAGCTTTTAAAATAAATAAAATAAGAAAAGAAATAGGAATGAAACCACTTGATATTGTTACAATTGGAATGGTTCTTGCAGCTGATGGAATACCTATTTCTTCCACAAGAATAAGAAAAGGGGAAATAGATAAAATGGGAACCATAATTATGGTAACTCAATAAAAATATTTTTTTATAAAAATAGAATATCTATAACCAAACTAAAATGTATTGGATTTACCAAAAGAAACTATAATGGAAAATAATAATTTTAAACAAATCAAGCATTATGATTAAGAGATAGATTATATAAAGATAAGTGGATAAAATTTTAATAAATTCACTTAAATAAAATCCTCACATAGTTAAAAAGAGGGTAATATTTATTAAATCTTAGTTATCATAAATCCATTAGTTATCATAAATATTAAATCCATAGTTGGTCTATTAATATAATATTATTTTTAATTTATTTTATTTATATTTTTCAAATGTTTTGGAAGAGGTTTTATTCTTGCAGGAGCACCTATTGCTAAGAAATAGTCAGGAACATCCATTGTAACAATTGCTCCAGCAGCTACCATAGCACCTTCCCCTATTTCAAGATCAGATAAAAATGTTGAATTAGCTCCTATAGAAGCACCCCTCCGGATAACTGGCCCTTTAAGGTTAAAATTAACCCTTATTGGATATTTATCATGTAAAGCATGCGCATGGCCCTATAAATACATAATCTTCAATAACTGAATTTGTAGGGATATATACATTAGATTGGATACTTACATTATTTCCAATAGTAGTATATCCTTCTACCACTGAATTAGTTCCAATAAGTACATTATTTCCAATAACTGTTTTTTCTCTAATTGTTACAGCATGACCTGTTTTAAAGTTGTTTCCAATTTCCACATCATTATATATGGTTGAATTGGAACGAATAAGGGAATTTTTACCTATAATGGGTTTTTTGGACTGTTTTTTATATTTTATGCCAATGGTAATATTTTCCGGATTTGGAGATATTTTTTTAGTAATCTGTGAATCTTCTTCACTAAATAAACTTCTAAATTTTACCATATACTTCTTTGGCTCCTAAAAATATTTTTTAAAGGTATATTTAACCTTTTATTCAATCCAAATTATTTACTATAAATATTTAGAATTTTTAAATTATAATATTTCTTATAAGACATATTTTATGTACATTATTTTTCAGGTAAATATAAATTTAGAGATTATTATTTATTTTATATTTACGTTTTATGAATTTATTATAAAAAATATATACTTTGAGGATTTAATAATCTAAATAAAATAAAAATAAAGAAAAAAATGAAATATAAGTTTTACAATGTTAATAGGGTTGTTACATTCTATTAATTGTGCTGTTTCTAGCAGTATCAATCACATTATTAATACTTGTAGCTATTTGTTGGGAAATATTATATATAAATCCTCCAACAACTATTACAAGAACCAATATAGCACCTATAATTAGTATCATTTCAGCACTAATTTGTGCTTTTTCATCCATTAACATGCAACTCATTTTTAATTATAATTAGGTCATATTTCCTCTAACTGAATTTATATCTTTAGTAACATTAAGGCCTGATTGTGATTTAAAGTATTGGTTATATATTAAAAGTGCGGCTATAACTATTACAATTACTCCCCCAAATAAAAGTATATATTCTGCTGCTCCCTGTCCACATTCATCTTTTAAAAGTTCCATATTTTTTTCCCTCCTCATTAACCTTTAACAATAAATTATATTTTTATATGTATATAATATTATACTAAATCTATATAAGTTTGTAGAAATTTATTTATAATGTTAAATCACTATCCAATAGTTACTATAGAGATAAACTTGTTCTAACTGATTTGGTAAAAATATTTAATATTTACTAATTGGGTTGATTTTTCAAACTATTTTCTATATTATATTCATAATTTTAATGATAAAAAAAAGAGAAATTTAAGTTAGTAAATTTACATCTAGAATTGTTTAATTAAACCAATGGAATTATCAAAGCATCATATTTTCATTCAAATCTTTTATTTTGGTGTTTGAATAAATTTTTAGTATATTTTCCAGAAATAGATCTTTTTAAATTTTCAAAATCACAAAGTTTAAGTTTAATGGAACTAAATACATCAATTTAAAGTAGATTTTATCTGGTTTAACCTTTATATTTGTCTTTGGGCTTGTTAAATAATATTTTAAAACCCAATAACCATTTACAGTAAATAATTGCTTAGCTTTAAAATAAAGATTAAATTAGATTAAAAAATTTTTTTATATACTAAAAAAATAATTTAGAGGAATTTTTTATTATGAAAGTGCTTATAATGCCTTGTGGTATTGGTTTGGGACATATGTCCCGTTGTATAGCAATTGCTAGAGAACTTGAAACACAGGGTATTGAAGTATTTTTTGCAAGTTATGGTTCTGGATATGAAATTTTAGAGCTATATCATAAATATATAACTTTAAAACTTCCAGATATCAAATTTTATGGTGATGGACAGTTTGACATTAAATATACTGTTAAAAAATCTATTAATGCACCTTACATATTTTTTAAAAGCATTTATAATGAGTCAAAGATCATTAAAAAAATACAGCCAGATATTATTATAGCAGATTCACATTATTCAGTTCCAATAACTGCTAAAATACATAATATTCCATGTATTATGATAAGTAATGAATTAACACTAAACTTTTCAGAAATATATCCTGAAGAAAAAATAGTAAAATATCTTGAATCAGGTCTTATCAAATTTTTTCACCATATTTTCAAACTTTGTAGTGTGGTGATGATTCCAGATATTCCAGGTTCCATAGAAATACCAAAAAAACTCCAGAATATAGTTGTTCACACTGGTCCGTTTCTAAAAAATAACCCTCAAAAAATGGTTAATAAAGATGATTTAAGGAATAAATTCGGATTTAAAACTTCTGAACGTATAGTTCTTGTTACAGTAGGTGGGAGTAATTTTGGAAGTGAATTATTGAAGATAATATACGAAGCATCTTCAATGATTGATTGTAATAGATTAATAATTGTTACAGGTCCACAGATAAAAGCTGATTTTATCCAAGAATCTCATAAAATTATTAAAAAAGAATTTTTAAACAATATGATGGAATGGATGAAAATGTCTGATGTAATTGTAACTCTAGCAGGTCATACAACCATGATGGAAATAATGTCACTTGGAATTCCAAATATTATTATTCCTATAGAAAAACATTCTGAACAAATTAAAAATACAATTAATTTTCAAAAATATGGAATATCTATTATAAAAAATATAAAAGATTTAACTCCAAATGAAATTGCAAGGAATATAAATAGTTTGTTTAATAATCAAAAAATAATAAATAGAACAGCTATAGTTAAGGAAAAATTTTCAAATTACAAAGGAACAGAAAATGCAATAAAAATCATATTAGATCATACTAAATAAAATATTATCCATCAAAAAAAAGAAATTTATTTGCTAAATCTTTCATTACATAAAACATATCATTTATAATTATCAAATACCTGCCTAAAAAAAATATTAAGTAGAAATAATTGAATCCATTAAAATAAAAAAAAATATCCTAATCCACTAAATTATTTTTTAGGATCAGTTATTATAAAGGATTAAAAAAAATTTCAATTGAGAAAATTAGAAGATTATGTGGATATATAATTAAATTTTAATATTTAAAGGGAGAGATCAAAAAAAATGAATATTACATGGCTTGGACATTCAGCATTTAGTATAACAACAAATGAAAATCTTAGAATTCTAATTGACCCTTTTATTAGTAACAATCCAACATCCCCTATTACTGTTGAAGAGATTTATGCAGATATTATATTGGTATCACATGGACATGGGGATCATTTTGGTGATACAATGGAAATTGCCAATAGAACAGGAGCAATTATAGTTTGCAATCATGAACTTTCCATCTATCTATCTAAACAGGGTTTTGAAACCTTAGGAATGAACATTGGTGGATCAGCAAATATACAAGACATTAAAATTACAATGGTAAATTCATTACACTCCTCTGATATGGATTTTATAGAAGAAGTTGATGCAGGTGGAAGTTCAGCAGGTTTCATATTGGAACTTGAAAATGGGAGAAAAATATATCATGCCGGAGATACAGGAATATTTTCCGATATGCGATATGTAATTGGCCATATATATCAACCAGAAATAGCAATGTTACCTATAGGAGACCGTTATACCATGGGGCCATTTGAAGCAGCTATAGCTGCAGAATGGATAAATCCTGAGATAATTATTCCAATGCACTATAACACATATCCTGCTATAGAACAAAATCCATTAGAATATTCAGATATGGTTAGAAAGTCAAATAGAAATGTTGAAGTTATAATATTAAATCCTGGTGATAGTTACAAAGAATAATATCCATTTGTCATACTACAAAAAAAAGTGGGGATAAATAAAAAAAAATATAACATTTAATTAAAGCAATTTATATTGGTAGGGATCAACTATGACCATTAATATGACAAAGTCCCTAAAATACGATATGTTAATGTGTTAAGGGCCAAAAACAGAACTTATATAAACCCTAAGTTTTAAATAAAAAATAAGAATGGTACAGTGGGATTTATAAACGAATATAATAATACCATTAGATTATTAAGTATATTCTTAGGGTCTAATGTCTTAATCATGTGAGTTGATAAGAGTGATAAATATGCGGAAATTATTCAGACGTAGCTTTTTTAAAAATATCTTTAACAAGCTTATAGGTAAGAATAAAAAACTTAAAATAGGTTTGTATGGACACCCAAATTCAGGTAAAACAACACTAGCAAATACAATGACAAATGATTGGATAGGTAAACCATTAGGCCTTGTATCAGAAATTCCTCATGAAACTAGACGTGTCTACAGACAAGAACATGTTCAAATTGAATATAATGGTACTGAACTAGATTTTGATATTGTTGACACTCCAGGAATAGCAACTAAGATAGATTATAAAAACTTCTTAGAATATGGATTATCAGAAGAAGAAGCAAAAGAAAGAGCTAAAGAAGCAACAAAAGGTATTATTGAAGCAATAAAATGGTTAGATGATGTTACAGGTGTGCTTCTGGTTGTAGATGCCACATTAGATCCATTAACACAAGCAAACATCACAATAATGGGCAATCTTGAAGCACGTAAAATACCATTTGTTATTGTAGCAAATAAAATTGACCTTCCTGAAGCTTCATCTGAGAGAATTGTTTCGGTATTCCCACAACACACTGTTGTACCAGTTTCAGCATTACACGGAGAAAATACAGCCGATCTTTACCAGGCAATGGTTGATAAATTTAATTAAGTAGGGGTTTTAAAATGGATAACACAGAACCAAATGCTCTAAAAATGGATTTTCTTTCCTCAGATGCGCTAAGAACCCGAACAAGTTTGGAAAAGATTTCCATGATAGTTGATAAGGTTAAAGATGGGGATATTGTGGTTATAGAAGGCGGTCTTACGCCTGAAGAAGAAGCAGAACTTATTGAAACTACAATGCGTGAAATTGATGTTGAAAATTTCATGGGAATTGATATTTATACCCTAGAAAAGGATAAATCTTCATTTTTCGGGCTTTCAAAAAAGAAAACTATAGGAATAACAATTATTGGCCCTGCAAATGTAATGAAGACTGTGAAGAAAAGATCAAACTTCCTGTCAATGATTGCCAATTTAGGTGATTCAGGTGCATCGTTGCATTAAATGTGGAGCAGAATTTACAATCAACTCAGAAGAAGTAATTCTTAAAGGATGTCCTGAGTGCGGTAGTAAATTTTTTGAATTCCATCAAAAGGGAAAAAAACCAGAAATCCAAGAGATAAAGAAAGATTCAATTGAAACTATAATGATAAAAGAACATGGTATATATGAACTTAATTTATCTTCTTTATTGGAGGATGATTCTATAATTATTTCTGATCAAGAAGGAATGTATGTTATTGATATTAATTTTCTTTTAAAAAAACAGATGAAAGAA
>JAQVTJ010000077.1 GCA_028700095.1 Methanobacterium sp.
AGAAGCATCTAAATTAATTGATGAGGGAAATATTCTTGCTGTGAAAGGTATTGGAGGCACTCATCTTGTTGTTAAAACAACAGCAGATAATGCTGTTGAAGAACTTAGAAAAAGACTTGGTAGATATAATCAACCATTTGCTTGTATGTCTAAAGATATAGATACTATTAAAACCTTTGCAGATGTTTCAGAAAATGAAAAAACCGTTTTAACATCAAGAAGACGTCCTATTGTGGTTTTAAATAAGAGTAATAATTATTTCCTCTCACCTTTAGTATCCCCAGTTCTACATAATCTTGGTGTTATGCTTCCCTATTCTGCATTACAACATCTGCTTTTCACATATACTAAAGAACCAGCCTATTTAATGACCTCAGCAAATATTCCTGGAGAACCTATGTTAATTGATAATAAAGAAATATTATCAAAATTAGATGGAATTGCAGATTATTATCTTCTACATAATCGTAAAATAATTAATAGATGTGATGATTCTGTTGTTAGGTTTAGAGGAGATAATATGGCATTTATTAGACGTTCACGTGGTTATGTTCCAGAACCATATGATTTTAAAACAATAGATTCTGATTTAACTGTACTTGCACTTGGCCCTGAAATAGATGTTACTTTTTCACTTCTTAAAGAAGGTAAATGTTATGTATCACAACATATAGGTGACACAACTAAGTATGAAACCTTTCAATATCTAGAAAATTCCTTGGAACATATGATGAAAATTACAAAAACAGATTCTATTGATGTTATTGCATGTGATTTACATCCAATGTTCTTTACAACCAAACTTGCAGAGAAAATGAGTAAAGCTATTGGAGCTGAAATTTTAAAAGTCCAACACCACCATGCACATGCAGCCTCTCTATGTGTTGATAATGATATTGATGAACTTATCTGTATAGCAGCAGATGGTGTGGGATATGGTGATGATGGAACTATTTGGGGAGGGGAAATTCTCCATTCACATGGTTCTAATTATGAAAGATTAGGCAGTTTAATGCAGCAGAACATGGTTGGTGGTGATTTAACAACCAAATATCCTGTAAGAATGGTTATGTCAATGTTGTTTAAACATATGGATATGGATAATCTAGTGGATCTTATGAAAACCCAATATCTAAAATATTTTAAACATGGTAATGTTGAAGTGGATCTCATTGCAAAACAGCTTCAACAAAATTTTAACACAAATATCACCACAAGTGCAGGTAGAGTTCTTGATTCAATATCCACTATACTGGGAATTTGTGGAAAAAGAACTTATGAAGGTGAATGTGCTATGAAACTGGAATCTGCAGCATATTATGGTAAAGATATTCTCCAAATTCCAGTTGAAATTGATAAAAATTCCAATGGAACAGAATCCTTAAATACATCTAAAATTTTAATTTCAGCTTTAGAAATGAAACAAAAAGGTGAAAAAATAGCTGATATAGCAGTTGCTGCCCAGAAAGCAGTTGCCCTTGGACTTGGAGAAATGGCTATAAATGCAGCTGATAAAACTAGTGTTAATAATATAGGTGGTTCAGGAGGAGTTTTCTATAATGAAGCCATAACTGTTACAATAAAAGATTTAGTTGAATCTGCAGGCTATAATTTTGTACAACATAAAAATACATGTGCAGGTGATGGTTCAGTATCTATTGGACAGGCAGCAATTGCAGCTTGGAAATTAAATGATAAATAATATTATTTTATTCATAAAAATTTTACTTATATAATAAATTAGTTAAATTTAGTGGATGAAATAATCTTATCCCCATATATATTTTATTGGAATACTTTATCATCTTTTGGCTTCAATATCCTTTAAAAGTTTTTTTGCATGTTTTTTTGCACTTTCATATTTTTTAATAAGTTTTTCAAGTTCATCTGTTACTTCTGTTTCACCCATATGGATTCTACCCTCTAATGTGTTTAACTCTGAGAATTCCTGACCTATTACATTCATCTTAATTGCACCAGGACCTATGAAAATTTGTATCTGAATGTCCTGGGATATATCATAATATTTTCTAGGTCTGCCTCTTTCTATTTTTTGAAATGAAGAACTAAGTAATCCTAATTCTTCCATTGCTCTTAAATGTTCTATTATGGCCTTCTGTCCAACTTCGAGTTCCTTTGATATTTCACTCACAAATCTAGGCTCATCAGTTAAAAGATTTATGATATCTCTCCGTGTTTTACAGCCCATTACATCCAGTATTGCTTCTAAATCCATTTTATTCACTTTTAATTTTATAATCTTTTTATGATGTTATAATTAGTACTTATTAAACTAGTTGTGCGAAAGATTTATATAACCTTTTGTAACTATAATAGTTAAGGTTACTGTCCTTCTTATACTATATAAAAGGTGAATAAATGAATGATAAAAAAGAATTAGAGAAGTTAAAAAAGGATCTAGCCCATCTAGAATCTGATATTCTGGAAAAAACCAGAGAAAATCAGGCCAAAGATGATGAAATACAGGATCTTAAGGTTAAAGTTGAGGATTACCACTCCCAAGTACTTAGACTACAAGCAGACTTCGATAACTACAAAAAACGATCAGAAAAAGAAATTAAAAGCTATGTTAAATATGCAAATGAAGGACTGATCATTAAGGTTATAGAGGTATATGAAGACCTTGAAAGGGCTTTAAAAGCAGATAAAACCCATGATCTTAAAAAAGGCGTAGAAATGATATATAAAAAACTTGAAGTCATATTAAAAGGAGAAGGTCTCTGTGAAATAGATGCATCAGGAGAAAAATTCGATCCCTATAAACATGAAGCACTCATGGTAGAATACAATGAAAATTATGATGAAGGAACAGTCATAGAAGAATTGGGTAAGGGCTATACTCTTGATTCAAAAGTAATTAAATATTCTATGGTTAAAGTATGTAAAAAAAAGTAACCTTAACTTATAAATTTTAAAATAACGTGTACTAATAAAAGAGGTGAATATTTATGGCAAAGAAAGAAAAAATAATTGGTATAGATCTAGGTACAAGTAACTCAGCTGCAGCAGCATTAATTGGAGGTAAAGCAACTATAATTCCAAGTGCAGAAGGTGCAACACAATATGGTAAAGCATTCCCAAGCTACGTAGCGTTCACTAAAGATGGAGAACGTCTTGTTGGTGAACCTGCAAGAAGACAAGCAGTAACAAATCCAGAACAGACAATTAGCGCCATAAAAAGAAGTATGGGTACAGATTATAAAGTTAAAATTCTTGATAAAGAATACACACCACAGGAAATCTCAGCTTTCATACTTCAAAAAATTAAAAAAGATGCAGAAGCATTTTTAGGAGAGAAAGTAAACAAAGCAGTAATCACAGTACCAGCATATTTCAATGACAACCAAAGAACAGCAACAAAAGATGCAGGAACAATAGCTGGTCTGGAAGTTGTACGTCTGGTTAACGAACCAACAGCAGCAAGCCTTGCATATGGTATAGACAAAGAATCTGATGAAGAATTAGAGATACTTGTATTTGATTTTGGTGGCGGAACACTAGATGTGACAATTATGGACTTTGGAGGAGGAGTATTTGAAGTTCGATCCACAAGTGGAGATACAAGTCTTGGTGGAACTGATATGGACAATACCATAATGAAACATTTAGCTAATGAATTCAAACGTGACACTGGTGTGGATCTTATGATGGATGATCAAGCAGTCCAAAGATTAAGAGAAGCAGCAGAAAAAGCTAAAATAGAACTTTCAACAACCATCACAAGCGATATAAACCTACCATTCATCACAGCAACTGCAGAAGGACCTAAACACCTAACAACCACCCTTACCAGGGCCAAACTTGAAGAACTAGTAGACCCTATAATTAAAAAATGCTCAGGACCATTAGAACAGGCAATTAAAGACGCTAAAATGAGTAAATCAGAGATAAATAAGATTATACTTGTTGGAGGGCCAACAAGGATGCCTGTAGTACAAAAATTTGTAGAAAAATTCATTGGAAAACCAGCAGAAAGTGGAATAGATCCAATGGAATGTGTTGCAATGGGAGCAGCTATACAAGGCGGAGTAATGGCAGGTGAAATTAAAGATCTAGTACTACTTGATGTAACACCACTATCACTGGGTATTGAAACTCTTGGAGGAGTTTTCACACAGCTCATTGAAAGAAACACCACCATACCCACCAAAAAAAGCCAAGTGTTCACAACCGCAGCAGACAGCCAACCTTCAGTAGATATACATGTACTACAAGGTGAAAGACCAATGGCAGCTGACAACACAACATTAGGCAGATTCCAGCTTGTTGGCATCCCACCAGCACCAAGAGGAATTCCACAAATTGAAGTAACATTCGATATAGATGCAAATGGAATTATTAATGTATCTGCAAAGGATATGGGAACAGGTAAAGAACAAAGAATCACAATAACAGCACCAAACAAGCTCTCAAAAGAAGAAATAGAAAGAAAAATAAAAGAAGCAGAGCAACATGCAGAAGAAGATAAAAAACGCCAAGAAGAAATTGAAATCAGAAACAATGCAGATTCAATGATATACACCTCAGAAAAAACCATAGAAGAGTTAGGTGACAAAGTAGATGCTGATAAAAAATCCAAAATTGAAGACCTAATAAAAGAACTTAGAGAACTTATTGCAGGTGATGATTTAGATTCCATTAAATCTAAAACAGATGAATTAGCCAAAATAGTTCAAGAAATAGGAGCAGCAATTTACCAAGAAGCACAACAAGAAGCTGAAGCTGAAGCACAATCCCAAGAAACACCAAACAAAGACAATGACGAAACAATTGATGCAGACTATGAAGTAAAAAAATAAAACAGAATTATTTTTAGAGCCAGGAATTTATTCCCTGTCTCTACTATTATTTTTATCAAATTTACATAAATTATAACCAAATCAAATCTTTATATTTAATAATAACTTATCAATTGAATAATTTAAAATAAAAAGTTAAATCTCAACAATATTCATAAAAAAAAAGAATTCCTGTTGATCAAAATTAATTAAGGGTAAGATTACAATGGCAGAAAAGCGTGATTACTACGAAGTCCTTGGAGTGGATAAAGGCGCAGATAAAAAGGAAATTAAAAAAGCTTATCGTAAACTAGCGATGAAGTACCATCCTGATGTAAGTGAAGACAAAGAATCAGGAGAAAAATTTAAAGAAATTAGTGAAGCTTATGCAATACTTTCTGATACAGAAAAAAGACAAACATATGATCAATATGGGCATGCAGGAATGAATGGATTCTCCCAAGAAGATATATACAACAATGTTAACTTTGAAGATATATTCAGAGGATTTGGCGGAGGCCAAGGAGGAAACCGTGGGGGAAGCGGTTTTGAAACTATTTTTGACCTATTTGGATTTGGAGGAAATAATAGAAATGGACCAATCCAAGGTGAAGATGTATATTATGAAATAAAAATCACACTTAAAGAAGCAGCATTAGGTCTTGAAAAAGACATAGAAATACCTCATAAAAAAACATGCCCACACTGTCATGGAACCAAAGCAGAACCTGGTACCGAAACCAGAACATGTCCTGAATGTGGGGGCTCTGGACAGGTTCGACAGGTAAACAACACACCATTAGGACAGTTTGCAACAGTAAGGCCCTGCAGAACATGTAAAGGTGAAGGACAAATTATTGATACACCGTGTAAAGAATGTTATGGAAAAGGAATAGTTAAACATACAAGCACTATCCATATTAGAATACCTCCAGGTGTGGAAGATGGTAGTCGCTTACGTGTACTTGGTGAAGGAGATGTTGGAGAAAGAGGAGGACCTCCAGGTGATCTTTATGTTATTATAGGTGTTAAAAAACATCAATTATTCCAAAGAGAAGGATCCGATCTAATCTACAATATGCCAATAAGCTTTGTACAAGCATCATTAGGAGCCACTGTTGAAGCACCAACATTAACAGGTGCAGTTGATCTTAAAATACCAGCAGGAACACAGTCAGGTACATCATTCAGAATACGAGGTGAAGGCATGCCACATCTTCGTTGGAATGGTAAAGGTAATCTCTATATAAAGGTTAAGATTGTTACTCCTAAGAAACTCAGCCCAAAACAAAAAGAACTTCTAACAGAATTTGCTGAAATAAGTGGAGAAGAAATATATGGAGAGGATAAAGGTTTTTTTGAAAAAGTAAAAGAAGTTATTAATCACTAATAACTCTTTTTAAAATATCTATTTTTTTAAATATAAATTACCACCTATTAAAACAAATAACGCCCATATAAAAATAACACTTTAATAAATTACTCCTATTTAATATAACAATACTATATTTATATTGGACAGGTTTATTCTATAGTATAATGGAGTTTATTCTCTCTCCATGGAATGGTTTAAATAATGAAGTTTTAATATTTTTTTCTGGTTTTAGATAATTCCTAATTTTACTAATCCCATACATAAAATGTAAATACCAATCACTACCAGTACAGCTCCCATAAGATAATGTCCATTTTTTTGCATCCATTTATTAACTTTAGAGAGAATGTTATTGGCTTTTTCTGGGAATAAAAAATAAAGTCCAAGTGGTATTTCACAAACAATCAGGGTTATGAACATTAAAATTATTATAATAATTAATTTTCCCATTGGATCAACTAGGGATACTGCAATTTCTTTAGTTGCTTCAAGTATAATTATGGTGGTTGAGAAGTTTATTAAAAACATTCCAAATCCAAATGATAATCCTTCCATGAATATTTTTAGATTTGATGATTTTTTACCGATACCCTGGAAGCGTTGTTTATGAACAGTTTTTGATTGAAAAATTCTTTTTATACCTAACAATAAAAGTAGAATACCCAATACAATATCAATTCCAGCTAACATTGGAGTAGATTTTGGAGATGTGGAATTAACACCTGCACTTAAAATAGTTCCTAGAATAATAACAATTAAAATTAAAATTATTGCACCAAAATAATATCCAAAACCTTGAAGCTTAGGTCTTTTTGAGATAGATAAAAGTAATATTATCCCCATTAATGCTGTAGGACTGATAGCAGCACCTAACGCTAACGGTATTATTTGTATTAACAGTGTTAAGAATTGAGACATGATTAAACCTTTTTTTTATAATTAATAGTTTTATTTAATTATTTTTTCTAAATTAATATATATAGTTACTAAATTCATCTATAAAATATTTGAATAAAACATTATTCTAAATTTTATATATTTTGAACTGTATCCTAATTCGCTAGTATAAACATTTTTGTTTATTAAAATCAAAGGATTTGTTATATTAATTGAGGGTTTATATTTGTTAAAAAGATGTAAAACCATTCCACTAAAATTCTGAAATAAAAAAAAAGTGTACTGTGCCTCCCAAAATTTAAAATATGACTCTTTAACGTATTATAAATTATATATATGATATAGCATAATTTCCTTTCTTGAAAAGGGATATAAATTATGTTTTATCATGATTATCCTATTATAAAACCTGCATAGTTTAAAAATATATTTGCTGAGATAATAGAAATCCTAAAAAACAAAAAATAATCGGAAAATAACCCATTATAATATTTTATAAATAATATTATCCTCATAAAATCCACTATATAGGTATTTTCCAAATTATACAAACCAAAACTAAAGAAAAAAACATAAACATGCCAGATATTAAAGGAGTTGTATTATTTAAATATATGTTTAATAGGAAACCATTTAAAACACAGGCTAAAATAACAAAAAAATCGTTAATAATTAATTTAAGACATTTGGATATTATCTATACCTTATATAGGAATAACATCACATTAATTTAACATTTAAATTGTAAAAAAAGAATAAAAAAAAGGGAGGTATAAAAGTTATAGTATTTGTTTTTATAGTTTGATTTGTTTTGTTATGTTTTTTATGTGGTTTATTAGTGTTTTGATGAAGTTTGTAATTTGGTTT
Organism: Methanobacterium sp.; assembly: GCA_028700095.1. Classification (GTDB taxonomy): domain Archaea; phylum Methanobacteriota; class Methanobacteria; order Methanobacteriales; family Methanobacteriaceae; genus Methanobacterium_B. The sequence goes on from JAQVTJ010000077.1 coordinate 7,939, forward strand.
GTTATTTGTTGTGTGGGGTTCATAATGTTTAGGTTGGATATGTTTAAGTTTAGGTTGTTTGTGTTTAATTGGGATAG
>JAQVTJ010000078.1 GCA_028700095.1 Methanobacterium sp.
GGTGCATGTAATAATAATATAAAATCTAGTTCAATCTATATTTTTTTTTAATATTTTTTTTTAGTAATTTATTGATTTGATTAATGAATTTTGCATGCAATATTTTATCTCTTTTAATATTCTGTGACACATAATCGTCACCTAAACATTAAATCTCTTCTTACTGTTTTAATTACTGTCCTTGATGAAAATATAATATATATATATATGGGAATTCCCATAATAATTAAGGCATTTCCAATAATTATGGTTTATTACATTAATAAAGACTGATAATGTAACCTAGTAAATCTGCACCAAATAAAGCTGGAATATAACATCAATAATTGCGCCTATTACAAGATTAATAACATCAGAAAGATCCAATGATCTACTTAATCCAGACATAGATCCGATATTATATAAGTACAAACAAAAATAGGTATGGTAATTTATATGGAACCCTCAAAACGTGTACAATCAATAAACCTTTCTGAAATAAGAAAGATGTTCGAGATGGCTGGTGAAAATTCAATAAACCTTGGACTTGGAGAACCAGACTTCAACACCCCAAAACATATAATAGAAGCTGCTTCAAATGCAATGAAAGAAGGTTTTACACATTATACCTCAAATATGGGGATATTAGAGTTAAGAGAAGCAATAACTCATAAATTTAAAGTGGATAATGGGATTCATACTACACCAGAATCTGTACTAGTTACTGTAGGTGCTAATGAAGCCATTTACATGTGTATGCAGGCATTAATAAATCCTGGAGATGAAGTTCTAATACCGGATCCAGGATTTCTATCATACAATGCATGTGTAAGCCTAGCAGAAGGCATACCCATAGGAATTCCGCTTAATATGGAAAATGATCTTCGGATGACTGCAGAGGATGTTAATGAAAGAATTACAAAGAAAACCAAAGCAATAATTTTGAACTCCCCTTCAAATCCAACTGGAAGTGTAATGAAAAAAAATGATATTAAAGCAATTTCTGAAATTGTCGATGATAATAGTATTTATCTAATTTCCGATGAAATATATGAAAAAATTATATATGACCATGTTCATCATAGTCCTGCTAAATTTTGTGAAAATGCCATAACAATTAATGGATTTTCAAAGTCCTATGCAATGACAGGGTTTAGGATAGGTTATGTTACAGCAAATACAGAAATAACAGAAGAACTTTTAAAAATTCATCAATATACAACTGCATGTGCAAGTTCAATGATACAAAAAGCAGCATTAGCTGCTCTTAAAGGTCCACAAAATAATATTACAGAAATGGTATCTGAATTTAGAAAAAGAAGAGATTTAGTAGTTAATAGGTTGAATGATATGGGAATTGAATGTTTACAACCGCACGGTGCATTTTATATTTTTCCTAAAGTTAAAAATCCAGAAGTATTTGTTAAAGAAGGCCTAAAAAAAGGTGTGGTAATGGTTCAGGGCAAAGCATTTGGACCTCGTGGAAAAGATCATGTGAGATTATCATATGCAACATCATATAATAAATTAGAAGATGCAATGGACAGATTAGAATCAATAAATTATATAAAGTAAGATTCATATGAATGATAAATCCATTAAAGAAAAAGTAATTGATAAATGTAAAGAATTAGGTATTCCATTTGTTGGATTTGCACCTGTTGAACGCTGGTCCAAACCACCTAAAGAATTACCAAACAATTTTAATGAATGGATACCCGAAGAATTCTGGCCAAATTCAATATATCCTGATGCAAAAACAGTGATTGTAATAGGACTTCCTGTTCAGCTTCCCATAGTTGAAACAGCACCTTCTATTTATTATCATGAACATTATAAAACAGTTAATATTTTATTAGATACTAAAGCTTATGAAATTTCAAATTTCCTAACAGAAATGGGCTATCCCTCAATATACCTACCTAGAGATGGGTATGGTGATATTGATATACTTCTTAAAAACCCCATTACATTTTTCTCCCATAAACATGCAGCTTTCCTTGCAGGTATGGGTTCTTTTGGTGAAAATAATGTTTTACTTACAAAAGAATATGGTCCACGTGTCAGGTTCACATCAATATTTACAACAACACCAATAGAAGGAGATAATGTTACTGGTGTTGATCTATGTAAACATTGTCAAAGATGTGTATCTCAATGTCCTGTAAATGCTATTCATGAAAGTAAAGGATCTAAAGAATTTCCATTACCAATGGATAAAATAGGCTGTGCAACACGAAGTAAAGAACTTAGAAAAAAATATACATCCCCATGTGGAATATGTATTAAAATATGTCCTATTGGAAATGATAGAAATAAATTCAATAGAAAAGATTTGTCAATTTATTCTGATAAAAATGGAACTAAATATAATAAAGCATGGGATCATGTTAAAAAATATGGAAGCAACTAATGAATTTTTAACAATACCATTAAATAAATATTATTTTTAAAATTTTATTAAATTAAAAAAACTGTAAAAATTTATATTATTTAAATTATAATTTTATTAATTTAAAATATTATAATATTTTCTACATAAAAACCAGAGGATTAAATCAATATTTGGGTTGTTGGAATAGTATAAAAAAAAAGGGATTTATAAAAATATTAGGGATTTATAAAAAAAGGCTAGATAGATTTGTTAGAAACACTTTTTATAAGAAAAATTTTAACCAATAATGTTTTTTTTATATTATATTAAGCGCCGGGGCCGGGATTTGAACCCGGGTGATCCAAAGGATCAGTGGATTAGCAGTCCACCGCCGTACCAGGCTGGGCCACCCCGACAAAATCTAATATTATTTCCAAATAACAGCTTTGATACATTATTTGAAGTGGTGCTCCAAATCATTAAAACACGTATTAAAAACATTTATCCATTATAGTTTAAAAACTTTTGGGGTATTTCTCCATTAATTTAACAATTAATATATAATGGGCATGTTCAAGAGTGGACAAATTTCCCAGGCATTGGTGATCCAAAAACTTGACTCCACCCCGTTGCTCCACAAGCATTAGCTGTCCATAGTAAAGCTGCTTCTTTCCAGACCTGACCCGTTTCCATGGTTAAAACAGTTAATTCAGACCCTACAGCCCAAATCCTGCTACCACTAATCTTGTAGGACGAAGTTTCGACATCAAATTTCTGGGCCAAAACCTGTTTGATTTGCCGCCTCTTGAACTTCGACCGCGCCATAAGGGGATATGCGCTAACAAAGGACCCCTAACCCTCCAGTCTAGCCCAGCTTATTTTTGTATTTATTAGTATTTTAACCTTCCTATTATTTTAGAAAAAATATCATTTTTCAACTAAGATCTAATTGGCTTTAATCTAATTATTTGGAGAATATTTTTATTCCTTTACCTACAAAAATATACTCATGGAATGGTTATTGATTATTGGTGTAATAACTGCTATGTACATGGCATTTAACATAGCTGCCAATGATATTGGAAATTCTATGGGTACAGTAGTAGGTAGCGGAGCTCTTACTATGCGTAAAGTCTTATTAATAGGTGCCTTATTCGAATTTATAGGTGCTTTATTCCTTGGAAGTGGTGTTATTAAAACAGTTGGAAGTGGAATTGTACCTTTGGGATTTATGACAGGTTTAGGTGCTTTTATAATAACCCTGTCTGCAGGTATATGGATTACTATTACACTCATTAAAAAAATACCAATATCAGGTTCAGATGCTATTGTTAGTTCTGTTTTAGGTTATGGAATTGTATATGCCGGTATAAATCATATTAAATGGACAACTGTAGGATATATTATGGCAAGTTGGGTTATTTCCCCGTTATTTGGACTTGTATCAGGATTTCTGGTTTATTATTTATTAAAATTAGGATATCTCAACAAGATCAAAAATAATATAGGTGTTAAAGACCGTACAGAAAAAATATTTTCATATTTCCAAATAGGAAGCTCATCCTTTGCAGCTTTAGGTGTAGGTGCAATAGATATAGCTGCAGCAACAGCAGTATTATATGTGACTGTAGGTTCAACAATAGGTTTCTCAATCAAGTTATTAGGGGCATTTGGACTTGTTTTAGGAATATTAATTGCAGGTAACAGAATAACAGACACAATTGGAAGAAGGATAACAGAATTAGTTCCAACAAGAGGTTTTTCAGCACAAATTTCTGCAGGTATTATTACAATATTCTTTGCATCTTTAGGAATTCCAATATCCCCAACACAAACCCTTGTTGGCTCAGTAATAGGTGTGGGTATGGCAAGAGGTACTTCAACAATACAATTAGATGTTATAAAACATATAGCATCAACCTGGATAATTACAATTCCAGCATGTATAGGAATATCTGCATCGTTATATTTAATAATAAATGCTTTACTTTAACTATTATAAAAATTTAATATAATAATTTTATTAAAATACAGAATAGAAAGATAATTATAAATATTTAATCATTTTCATTGGATTTAAAACATTAAATCATATCATATTAAGTTCAAAGAATTCTTTTTACAAAAAAAATATATAGAACCGAATTTAATTTAAAAATAGAAATAATCTTCTATTTGGAGGAAAAAAATTATGAAAGCAAATGCAATTAAAATAAAAGATGGTGTTTATTGGGTTGGAGTATTAGACTGGGATTTACGAGATTATCATGGTTATACACTTAGTGGAACTACCTACAATGCATATCTAGTTTTTGGAGATAAAGTAGCTCTTATTGATAATACATATCCTGGAAGTTCTGCACAGTTATGGGGTAGAATTAAAGATGCATTTAAACAAGAAAATAGGGAATTTAAACTGGATTTAATAATACAAAATCATATTGAAAAAGACCATAGTGGTGCATTAACAGAGATACATAAGAAATTCCCTGAAGCACCAGTATACTGTACTGCAGCAGCTGTTAGAGGGCTTAAAATGCATTATCCTTCACTTGAAAGTGCGGATTTCAAAGTAGTTAAAACAGGAGAAAGCTTGGATCTAGGAGGTAAACAATTTATTTTCCTTGAAGCACAAATGCTCCACTGGCCTGACAGTATGTTTAGTCTTCTTTTAGAAGATGGAATACTATTTTCAAACGATGCATTTAGTCAGCATCTCTGTTTTAACAATCGTTATGATACAGATATTTCAGAAAATGTACTTATGACTGCATCTGCCAAGTTTTATGCAAACCTATTAACACCATTGTCTGGACTTATACTTAATAAATTCAAACAAGTCAACAGCTTAGAATTGTTAGATAAAATAAAGATGATTGCACCATCACATGGCCAGATCTGGACAGAGCCCATGAAGATAATAGATGCTTATACAGGATGGGCTACAGGAAAATGTGATGATAAAATAACAATTATCTATGATACTATGCATGGTTCAACACAGCTCATGGCACAGGCATTTGCAGAAGGAATCATTAGTCAGGATATTGATGTTGCTATGCACTTCCTTCATACAGATGAACGTAGCGATATTTTAACAGATATATTGGAAAGTAAAGCCGTATTACTTGGTGTGCCCACCATGTTCAACCAGGTGTTTCCAAGTATTGGAGATCTTATCTTCTATTTAAGAGGTTTGAACTTTGCTAAAACAGGTATTAAACGAAAAGCAATAACCTTTGGATCTATGGGTTGGAGTGGAGAAGCACCTAAAATACTTGCAGAAGAATTAGAGAAATGTGGATTTGAAATATTTGAACAATTTAAAGTCAATTACATGCCTAAAGAGGAAGAATTAGAGAAATGTTATGAATTAGGTGTGAAGTTAGGTTTAGAAATTAAATAATAGAAAGAAAATATTTGAATTTAGAATATGGGAGGGGTAAAAATTAAAAGTTTAGTATTTAACAGTTCATTAGACTCTAGAAAGAAACTTATGACAATATTATTTTGGATTAATAGAAAAACTGCAAGAACAGAGGGATGTGCATCATTTTTATTAAAGAAAATAGTAACACAAAATAACACCTATACTCCGGAAGATCCTAAAATCCTTAAATTAACAAATGATATTTTAGAGGATATTTTAGATTCCATGGATAAAAATAAAACTTTAAAATTTGAAATAAATATGGGTAAAGAACATATAACCGCAGAAATTGAAGAAAATATTTTATCTATAACCACAGAACATAATAGTGAAATTGAAGATGAAATCATTGAAAAACTTGATCTGGAGTTAAATAAAAAATATCCTAATATTTGTGAGTCTTTTAAACCTCGTGTAACATCTACTAAATAAATTTATATCCTCTAGAAGTGGATTTTTATCCAACCATTTTTTTTTAATATTTTTTTTTATAGATAAATTAGATTTAAAGGAATTAATTATTTAAATCTTAATTGCCTTTATAATATCTCCATCAGAAATTATCCCAACAATATTATGGTTGTTATCAATAACAACTAGTTGATTTATAATGCCTTTTTCTGAACCATATTCATTCATCTTTCTTACTGTTGTTAAAAGATCATCATCTTGTTGCACATACCACATCTTTTACCATAACCTTTTCAACAATGGTTCCAATTTCATATTTATCCATTATTAGATTATGTCCAAGATCAGTTGCTGTTACAATACCAACAAGTTGTTCTCCATCAATAACAGGTAATGAACTAATTCTGTGTTTCATTAATTTTTCAAATGCAAATATAAAATCTTCACTTGGGGGAACACTAATAATTTTAGTGCTCATTACATCTTTAACTTTTAATTTTTCTAACATCTTCTTCACTTCCATATGTTTTAGTAATGCTTTCTATTATAGAATCTATTGTAGTTGTAACATCAATATTTTCAATAACTGGGATATGATGTTTATTTGCTTGGCTTTCAAAATATTTATGTGTACGCCTTATAGCTCCAAAAGAGTCCATATATCGTTTAAGAGGTCTTCGAGCCCATTGTTGTCTGCATCTTGAATAAAATCTTCCTTTATGAACTTCTTCATCTTGTAAGGTCATGACAAACATGTTTACATTATGTTTACCAACAAGATCTTCACTAATAAATCCTGGAACAATATGTACTCCTTCAATAACTATGCTAATACCTTCCTTTAAAGACCTTTCTATAACTGCTTCAATTCCTATACTTACAGTATCAACATGATCACGGAATCCGATTAATACTTCATCAAATTCTGGTGGTGGAGGTATTCTTAAAGAACGGTAAGCTGTATAACTAGACTCATATATAGTTGGAAGAAGATCCTTTGAAACAATTTTACGCATTACTTCACGGATCATATCTGTACTTATCATATTCCTTATACCAAGCCTGTTGGCTACTTCAAATGCAATGGAAGAAGTTCCAACACCCGAAGCCCCGCCAATCAATATAATAAGAGGTTCATCACATTTTCTAACCCTTTTCCAAAGTCCATATTTCTGTGCAATCTCTCTATCTTCTTCTTTTAATTTTTCACGAACAATTGAGATCATGTCATCTAGATTTATAACTTTTACCCCTTTCTCCATTAGATGAGCTTCAATACGGGATGCACATGTATAAGCATTATCAGGATCCATCTCTGCCCTAGTTAATGACCTGGAAAGAACTCCCTTTGAAAAGGGTTCCCTATATTTTTTTCCACCTACTTCACCTTCAACTATTACCTTTTTCAATTTCTCACCTCCATTTAAACGGGCAAAAATAGAACATCAAATATTTTAACTCTATAAATTTATGTAGGCATAGCTTAAATTATTTTCTATTATTTTACAATACAAAATTAAATATAAGCTCTATTTATTTTATATTTAATTATAATTCTAAATTAATTTAATTCAGCAAAAAAAATTATATTTAGAGAGTAATAAGTTCAGAATTTATCTTTATATTATCATCTGAACCGTTTATATTAATTATGCATGCATATCTTTCTTTAAGCATGCCTGGATTAATAATATTAGTTTTTCCTATTTTATCAATTGCCCTAGATTCATGTATATGGCCACAAAGATTTATTGAAGGCTGAAATTCTTCAATAATTTTCCTTAAA
>JAQVTJ010000079.1 GCA_028700095.1 Methanobacterium sp.
TCACATACCAAGCAGAAGACAGTTTAGGACAAAAATCCAACCATCAACAGTTACAATAACCACAACCAAACCCATAGAGCACCAAAGAGAACCCACAGCCAATAAAAATATCAATAACAAACTAGACAAAAAAGACATGAACAATCCCTACAAAAACCTAATATCTGGACTAATATCACCCGAATTCAACACAAAAAATCTTAATTTAAATATGTCTAATCTAAACTTCATAAACCCTGCAGAACAAATGAAAAACCAAATAATAACATTCATCAAAACACTAATAAACCATATAAAAGCAATAATAAACAAAATCAAACTATAAAAACAAATATTTAACATATACTTTTTTTCTTTTTTAATCCAAATATCTCAATACCCGTATCTATCCTTTTTTTTAAGTACATATAAAAATATGTTAGCTTAAAAAATCAATTATACCCGGTTACAAATTCTAAAATAACCTTAAAATACCTTTATTCCTAAATATTTACAATAATATATCACCATATTATATAAGTGGAATTTAAATTATTTAAGTGTTAAATTGTATAGTGTTTTTAGGTTTTTATAGGTTAAGATCTATCCTATAAGTGTTTTCTATATTATCTACATGTATTTTATAGGCATCCTCTTTGCTTAATATTCCTTGTCTTATAAATTCTTTTGTACGTCTTGGAACTGTTTTAGGGCCTAAAACCGCACCAGGTCTGGTTTTATCATCTAGATAATCAGTTTCCATTAAAAAATTATTTCCCTTTTTAAGTCCTTCTTTTATTACATTTTTTGTTGCAATTAATGACGGAGTAAGACCATGATTTTCTTCTTCTAAGACACATGGCCCTGAAAAATGTTTTATAATCCTGTTTCGTGGTATTCCAACAGTATCTGCCATTTCAGCAAATTCAAGAAATTGTTTAGGTCCTGCAGTTTCAGTGTGTAATTGAATCGGGCACTTTGCATCTTTTGCAAGTTCCATTGCATATATGATAATTCTGTTATGAACTTTAAGTTCTTCTACAGATACATCATAATGAGGCCTTCCAATCTCACCTATTGCCACTGCTTTATCTTCTAAAACAAGTTTCTGAGCATTTTTAAGAGCATTTCTCATTAATAATTCTGCTTTCTTTATATCCATACCTGATTTTAATCTGCGTGATAACTCTGCAGGATGTGCACCAACAACAGCAAAGGCTTTTACAAGTGTGGATTTATTTATTTCATTAACATTTTCCACAACTAATTCCATTGATTCCTGAAAACTACAGTCATTATTAACTGTCCATGTTGGTTTATTTGGAATTATCATACAACTACCACCTGCTCTATGAAACTTATTAGCAATTTCAATGGGTCCTTCACCATTTATAGGATCTATATGTATATGATTGTCTGTTAAAGGAATAGTGTCCATAAAATAAAATCCTCCAATAAATCAATATATAATAATTCAAATAATAATTATAGGTTATATTTACTATTAAATAATTTCTAAGTGCAAATGATCCATAATGGCTTTTTTAAAGATCTCTACAGGCGGTTCAGCTCCACTCCATATTTTAAATGATTCAACACCCTGGTATATTAACATTTTCACACCGGAAATTGGTTTTGCTCCAGCCTTTTCTGCTTCATTTAAAAGTCCAGTTTTTAGAGGATTATAAACAATATCATTAACAACCATATTTTCATGCATCATATCAGCTGTTAACAGTGGTTTTTTATTTGTATGTGGATACATTCCAATTGGTGTGGTATTTATAAGAATATCAGTATCTTTAAGTTTTATTTTAAGGTTATCATGGTCAAGATCTATAATTTGTACATCAGGTTCAAGTTTTTCAATAAGATCATCTCTTAGTTCTGATGCTTTTTCAATGGTTCTATTGGAAATAATAAGATTTTTAGCTCCACTAAGAAGTATTTGAAATGCAATTGCCCGTGCTGCTCCACCTGCACCTAATATCATAATACTTTTATTTTTAACAGAAGATATTTCATTAATTGCCCTTACAGCCCCAATACCATCAGTATTATGGCCTACAATACCATTTTTACCAAATTCTATGGTGTTTACAGCACCTATTAATCCTGCAGCAATATCTAGATAATCTAAATATTTTATTACCTCAGTTTTATGTGGTATTGTTATATTTAAACCTCTAATTCCCAGTGCATATGCACCAGATATTGCATCTTCAAGTTCTTCTGCTTTCACATTAAAAGGTACATATATATTATTCATATCCAACTTTTTAAAAGCTGCATTATGCATCACAGGAGAGAATGTGTGTTCTATAGGGTCTCCTATAATACCAAAAACTTTTGTTTCACCATTTATCATTGAAAAGTACCTTCTTTTTATGTTTATATAAGTTTTTATATTTTTTTTTATGCTTATTTTTTTTTATATGTATTAGTTATATTAGAATTAAGTTAATTAAATTTTAAAATATTATTTTTAAATCATTATATTTTTAATTTTTTTATATACTGCTTTTGCTAGTTTCAAATGTTCTCCTACATCTGGATGTATACCATCTAATTTGCTTGCAACAATTATTTTTGATGTATCAATAAATTCACAATTATAATTTTCAGCTATTTTAGAATAATATAATGGTAATTTATATGAAACATTATATGAATCTTTAAATTCCTCTGCATTACTTATCCTGGTTAAGTATGGTGGGGTCATAAGAAGGATTTTAGGGGATGTATTATCTGGTCCTGATCCACTTTTTTGTATAATTTCAACTAAAACTTTTATTCCATATGATATTTCAAATGCAGATAATGAAAATCTTTTTTTAAGATCATTTGTTCCAAGAAATAAAATACAAAGATCAATGGGTTTATGATAATTTAGACATGGTTCTAAATATTTTAAACCATTTTTACAATCAGGATATTGAGGATCATCCCAAATTGTGATTCTACCATTTAGTCCTTCTTCAATAATAGTATAACTGGCACCTAAACCTTTTTTAAGTAAACCTGTCCATCTTTCATTTGATTTCATTCTTTCAGGTTTAGCAGGGTCATAACCCCATGTAATTGAGTCACCATAGCAAAGAATGGTTTTTTTTATCATAAGTTATAGTCTATTCATTATTTTTTAATTAAATATTTATTCCCATTATAGTTACATCATAAAAAATATAAAAAATCAATTTTCAGTTATATAATAAATATAAAAACTATTATCTTATGAGAAATTGTTTTATAAAATGTGCATCATATATTTTAACTGAGAATTATGAATATTAACCATTAATATATAAAAATTAATTATGTAGGTAAATAGTTAGTTTGAGGTGTTTAAATGCTTGCAAAACAGAGATTTGTCCTAGATACAACAGCTTTTACAGATACACAGCTTAAAGATGATTATGGTGAGGGTAATCTGCCTCAAACTGTTGATGTAATGTTGGATCTAATTGCAAAATCCCGGATTAAACTTAATATAAGTTGTCATATGCCTCCAATAACCTACAAAGAATTTACAGATTATATGGCACGATATGACTGTCCCAATGAAACTTTTGTTAAAGCTGAAACTTGGATTGTGAAAAAAACTCCAAATAGATATGATACTAAAATACCATCTGAAATTTTCTATGAATATGTACAGGATATAAGAGAAAGAATGAATAAAGGTATGAGAATTTCAGAAAATGGAATTTGGGAAGCTGCAGTAGAGTCTATGGTAATGATGTCTAGAGGAGAAAAAAAATCCGAAATCGAAACAAAAGTACTTGGAAAGGCCATTACAGATTTTAGAAAACGTTATAGAGCTGCACTTAGAAAAGGAACATTAGACAGTGCACCTGATCTTGATGTTCTTCTTCTTGCAAAGGAATTAAAAGCAGGAGTAATAGCTTCAGATGAAGGTATCAAAGTATGGGCAGAAAGACTTGGACTTAGATTTTTAAGTGCTAGATCATTTCCTAAAATGATGGAAGAATATCTCCAACATTATGACTAATATTTTCTTTATTTAAAAATTTAAATCCCTAAAATTAAATCTTTATAAAAAAAATGATTTAAGGGATTGATAAATATAAATTTTTATCTAAATATGATCAATGAATAGTTTGTAAAAACTTGGAAAACTTATATAATTATATTAAATTTTTATCCCCAAATTATAAGGCAGGAGAAAATATGGAAATACAAAGACCTAGAGGGACACGTGATTTTCTTTTTAAAGAAATGAAAGAAAGAAAAAACGTTGAATCCACAATAAGACAGATATTTGAAATATATGGTTATAATGAAATAAAAACACCAATATTTGAAGAGTTATCACTTTTCACAACCAAATCTGGTGAAGGAATAAAGGATCAAATTTACCACTTCCAAGATAAAGGTGGAAGAGACCTTGCTCTTAGACCAGAACTTACAGCACCAGTTGCTAGAATGTATATAAAAGAGTTTCAAAAAACACCCAAACCTGTTAAAATGTACTATTTTGGAAGCTGTTTTAGATATGAAAGACCACAAAAAGGTAGATGGAGACAGTTTTGGCAGTTTGGATGTGAATTAATAGGTGGAAAATCCCCTGGATCTGAAGCTGAAATTATTACTATGGCTGCCCACTGCCTTGAGGATCTTGGACTTCAAAACTTTGAAATTCACATAGGAAATCTTGGAATTTTAAGAAACATATTAAATGATACAAATATCTCTGAAGATCTACAAGATCAAATAATGGGAATAATCGACAAAGGAGATGTAAAAGAACTTAAAACATTCCTCAAAGATATTGATATGGATAATGATTCTAAGGAATTATTACAAAAACTTATTGAAATGAAAGGAGATAGTTCAATTATTAAAAATGTCGAATCCATTATTAACTGTAATAAACATGCATGTAATGCTTTATTTGAACTTGAAGAACTTATTAAATCTCTTACAGCATTTGGTTTCTCAAATTATGTGGTAAATCTGGGAATTGCAAGAGGATTGGATTATTATACTGGTACTGTGTTTGAAATCTATGTACCGGGTCTTGGTGCTCAAAAACAGATATGTGGTGGAGGAACATATAATTTAATAGAATTATTTGGCGGGGAGAATGTGGAATCTACAGGATTTGCATTTGGTTTTGATAGGGTAATGGATGCTCTTAATAAACAAAAAAAATCTATTGAAATTGAAAAATCAGTAAAAGTTTTTGTTGCTCCAATAAAAAGTGATATGAAACTTAAAGCCTTTGAAATAGCCCAAAAACTAAGGAAAAAAGGTATACCCACAGATGTTGATGTTGTTGGAAAGAAACTTAAAAAAATATTATCATATGCAGATAGTATGGGAATAAATTATGTTGTATTAGTTGGTGCAAGAGATATTGAAAAGGGTAAGGTTACTGTTAAAAATATGATAAATGGTGAACAGGAAATAATTGATCTTGAAAATATAGCAGATTCTATTAAATCTAAATTAATGAATTAAAAAGATGTATTTAAAAAAAAGCTTCTGTTATAATTGAAAATTTACAATGAATTAAATACAATATGGTAATTTATGCCCTTGTAGGGAGATGGTTTAATGAATGAAAAAGATTTAAATCTTAATTTCAGACATGAAATTAAGGGTGAAAAACTTATTATAGCAATAGCACAGGATTATGAAAGTTCAGAAGTGCTTATGGTAGCATATATGAATAAGGAAGCCCTTATGGAGACCTTTAAGACAAAATTAGCCCATTATTGGAGTATTTCAAGAAATAAATTATGGTTAAAGGGTGAAAATTCAGGGCATATCCAGGAAGTTCATGAAATATTAACAGACTGTGATGAAGATGCAGTTCTTTTGAAGGTTAAACAAACTGGAGGAGCATGCCATAAAGGTTATCATTCTTGTTTCTTTAGAAAAATCCATGGAGAAAATGGAGATTTAAAAGTATTTAAAGATAAAGTTTTTGATCCTGAAAATTTATGGAGATAAAATAATGAAAATCGTTCCAGATACAAGTGTTATAGTTGATGGAAGAATCACCAAAATAGTTCTTGGTAAAGATTACCATGGATGTGAGGTTATTATTCCAAAGGCAGTTATATCCGAACTTGAAAACCAGGCCAATAAAGGAAGAGAAACTGGATTTAATGGATTAAGAGAACTTAAAGAACTTCAAAAACTTTGTAAAGAAGGTAAAATAAAACTTGCACATGTTGGTAGAAGACCCACATATGATGAAATATCCCTTGCAAAAGGTGGTGAAATTGATTCCATGATAAGGGACACATCAGATGAAAAACAAGCCAAACTCATAACAAGTGACATAGTCCAAAAAGAAGTTGCAGAAGCCCAGGGACTGGATGTAATTTATTTAAAACCAGAAATGATAAGATATAAAGAATTGACCATTGCCAAATACTTTGAAAAAGACACCATGTCAATCCATCTTAAGGAAAATGTTACACCCATGGCAAAAAAAGGAACTCCTGGCAATATAAAACTTGTAAAAATCAGACAAAGAACCTTGAAACGTAAAGAAATGGAAAAAATGGCCAGAGAAATTATAGAAATGGCCAAAAGTGATTTTAAAAGTTTTATTGAAATAGAAATGGAAGGAGCAACAGTAGTTCAATTTAGAGAATATAGAATATCAATTGCAAAACCTCCATTTTCTGATGGAATAGAAATAACTGTTGTAAGACCTATTGCCAAAGTTTCATTAGATGATTATAAAATTCCAGAGAAACTTTTAGATAGATTAAGAAATAGTGCAAAAGGAATTTTAATAGCAGGACCTCCTGGTGCAGGTAAAACAACATTTGCTCAAGCAGTAGCAGAATTTTATAGTAAGGATATTGGGGCAATAGTAAAAACTATGGAATCACCAAGAGATCTCCAAGTTAGTGATGAAATAACCCAATATGCACCATTAGAAAAGGATATGGGGAAAACAGCTGACATCTTACTTCTGGTAAGGCCAGATTATACTATATATGATGAACTACGTAAAACTAAAGATTTCAAAATATTTGCAGATATGAGACTTGCAGGTGTTGGTATGGTAGGGGTTGTACATGCAACCAGACCTATAGATGCTATACAAAGAATAATTGGAAGAGTAGAACTTGGAATGATACCCTCTATTATAGATACAACTATATACATAAATGATGGGCAAATAACAGCTGTTTATGATGTTAAATTAACAGTAAAAGTTCCTACAGGAATGATCGAAGCAGATCTTTCAAGACCAGTAATTGAAATTAGAGACTTTGAAACAGGAGACTTGGCATATGAAGTCTACACTTATGGAGAACAAACAATTGTAATGGAAGTTGGTCAGGAGAAATATATAAAATCTCCAATAGAAAAAATTGCTGAAAAAGAAATAATCAAAGAAATCCAAAGAAGAATACCCGATGCAATAGTAGAAGTGGATATGAAATCTGATAAACGTGCAACTGTTCATATTGATGAAAAGAATATTCCCAAATTAATAGGTAAAAAAGGAAAAACAATTGATGAAGTTGAAAAAACCATTGGAATAAGTATAGGTGTGGAACCATTGGAAATTAAACAGGACAAAAATATGTTCCCTGTTGAAACAGAACTCTCAGGTAATTATGTTATATTAAACTTCAAAAAACAAACAGTAGGCACTCCATTTGATATATTGGTTGATAATGAATATATATTCACAGCAACTGTAGGTAAAAAAGGAAATATTAAGATCAAAAAAGACATAGAACTTGCAACAATAATAATTCATGCAATTAAAAGGAAAATACCAATCTATGCAAGAATAAGGAAAGAATAAATTAAAATTTATATAAATCAGCGAAAAAATGATATCCAAATATTTTTGGCGTGAAATATTAATACTAGATAATATTTGTGAAGTGAATCTATGAAAATCAGTGTATCCACATTAGCGCTTATACCAACACCCCTGGAAGATATATTAGAATGT
>JAQVTJ010000080.1 GCA_028700095.1 Methanobacterium sp.
CAGGATACCATGATATAGAGATGGGGCATAACAACCCACCAATTGATGATAATTCCACAATGGAAGTTGGATGGGTGTCGGGAGCTATCATGTTAATAAAAACTGCAATGTTACCTGGAAAGCTTTTAAATTCCGAATTTTTCTTTGGATGTGAAGATGCAGATATCTGTATTGAAATGGACCAAAAAGGATATAAAATGATTACAAATTTAAATTCTATTGTATGGCACAAGGCAGGAGTTTCTAAAAGTAAAGTAAAATTCATGGGTATAACAAGAGAAATTAAAACCAACCTAAAATTCATGAAAGCCCATGAAAAAAACTATAATCTACATCTCCCAGTCTACACAGTTCAATTACTATACCGGTATTCTTCAATGCTACTTAAAAAGATTGTAAGAAACATTAAAAATTCTTGAACTAAAGTAGTATCCCCTTTAAATTATAATAGCTAGCTGAATTAAAACTAACACCACATTATTTACCCATAAATCAAAATTTATAGGAATCAACAAAATTTTACTAAATTTCAATTAATTACATAGGAAAATATAATAAAATGAAAAAAATTCTTTTCATACATCAAGGACCACATCAAGTTCATGGTGTATTTGCCGAAACCATAACAGAGAACTGGTACAGATATGGAGATAACCATTCCGAGATATTAAAAAATCTCATAAAATCATTGTTTGATAGTAGTAGATACGATATTATATTTGTTGAAGGTGGACTTGGATTACCACATGCAGTTCTTAAAAAAATCAAAGATCATAAAACCAGGATAATACTTTTAAACGCCGATACACTTCTTTTTGACCTTCCAAAAATGAATCCACCAAAGAAAATGCTGGTTAAATTTCTATTATCCTATGTGGATGGATTTATTGCAATATCTCCTTTAAATAAAAAAATAGCATCAACTATCTATCCAGACAAACCCATTTCTTTTGTTTATCCATATGGTTCAAATAACAGTTTTCAAATAAATTGTGATCTAAATTCTAACAACCTATTATTTATTGGAAATGAGGAAAGCTGCAAAAGATTTGACCTATTAGTTGATGCAGTTGAAATATTGAATGAAAATGGTAATAAATTCAATTTATACCTGGTTGGATCATGTGCAGACAGTATAACTGCTGATTTTCCATGGCTACATAAAGATGGTTTCCAAAAAAATCTGGATAAATACTTTAAGAACTGTTCACTCTATGTTCATCCAGCTGATTTTGATTCCTGTCCTGTAACAGTTTTTGAAACAATGTCCTCTGGAATGATACCCATAATAACAAAAAACGTTGGCGAAGCAGATATATTAATTGATAATGGATTAGAATACCTTGTTTTAAAAGATAATAATCCCAAAACAATTGCAGATAAAATACTTGAAATACATAGCAGGGATGATAAATGGAAGGCAGATATTTCCATTAAATGTAAGGAAATAAGCTCCAAATATAATGCAGAAACCCAATCTAGAGAATTTAAAAATGCATTTCAAAAATTATTGAACCAGTTATAAAAAAAAGATATTTATCTATTGTAATTATCATATTCTATTAAGTTTAAAGTTTATATTATCAATATAAACCAATATATTTTATTCTTTTATTTGTTTAGAATTGTTTATAGAGATATAATAAGAATATAGTAGTTTTTATATATCCTTAAATCCATATCTGGCCATATTTCGCATCATATATTCTGCTTTTATTGTTGAAGAAGTAGCTGTATTTTTGGATCTTTACAGTTGTATCAATAGTATCATAGAGTTTGCCTTCGTTAATATTTGCATTTCCCATATAGATATATCCATTAATTGTTTTGTTGTTGAAATTTATGCCCACAAATTTGAATTTAGGATCTGTAATATATAAACGGGTAAAACCAATTGCATCTGAATATGTCCTTATATCATCATAATGATAATTTTCAATCCATTTTGAGGCAGCTAACTCACCATCATGTATATATAGTTCACCTCGTGGTATTCCTATTTTATCATATTCTGGTGAAAATGGAATTCCTGAAAATTCATATTGGATATGGGTATTACAGATAAATAATGAAAATATAATTACCATTATTACTATCATCTTAAAATCTGGTTTTTTAACTATTTTATTCATTAGTTTTGCTATTTTAAGGGCTCCTATAAGGAATATTGGAACTGTGAAGATTAAAAGTTGGAAAAATAAACGATCCGAACCATAGAAGAAAGATACAGAAGGCAGTAATAAAAACATGGCCAATAATATAAATGATAACAAGCTTGCTAATACAATTTTTGAGTCTAATATTATTATTTCATTGTATAACTCTTTTGTTTTATCTTTTAAAGTTTTTTGATAACTTAAAAGCATTGTAATTAAACCAATTCCAATTGTTGCAAAAATAAGATCATTTACAATAACAGCTATTAAATTTGGAACATTTTTTATCCCAATACCCAAAACACTTAACACAGTACTTTCTCTACCATTAACAAAGTCTAAAGCACCATTAGTTGAATCTGTAGCTGCTACTGTTGCTGCTAATGTAGATTGTATTACTTCACTTCCTGCTAAAAACTGAACCTTAGCATATAATATAAACCATAAAATTATAAATCCAAAATAGATGATT
Source organism: Methanobacterium sp. (assembly GCA_028700095.1). Taxonomy (GTDB): domain Archaea; phylum Methanobacteriota; class Methanobacteria; order Methanobacteriales; family Methanobacteriaceae; genus Methanobacterium_B. The sequence continues at coordinate 2,629 of JAQVTJ010000080.1, forward strand.
AAAACATCAAAATTTACAGTTGTAAACTTATGATTAATATATAAGTTCTTAATAAATGGTAAAAGTAATATTGAAACTAGTATAACCAATGCAACATAGGACGTTGTGTAATGGGATATTATCATTGAAAATACTAATATTAAGAATAATATTTTTTTTGTCCATGAATTTTCAAATTTAGTATTTCCAAATGTGTCAAAAAGTACCATCACTGCTAAAAAGAAGAAAATTATTGCTATTTCTTGTCTTACAGCACCAACTATATTAATAAAAAATACTTGAAATACAAATAATAACGATGCAAAAAAAGCATACTTTATATTCATATATTTTTTTGCCACGTTAAATACAATTAAAGGGAGTATACTTCCTATTAATGCAAATAAAAGTTTGAATATATATTGTGGGTTTATATGTGTAAGTAGATAGTATATTGTTGGTAATATTGAAATGCTTAAACATGCATTGTATGGATTGTAAAAGTCATCTATATTCCAATGATAATTTGAAAGTGTTAACTGGAAAACAGAGAACTCTTGGTGAACATCACGACCTAAAATATTAAATGATGTTAATGAATGCATTAAAATCAAACCCATACCTATCATAAAAAGGGCAAGAGGATATGTAATAGGATGGATTTTATCTTTATGATAAATAATCAAAGCCAAATATAATGGTATTAAAAAAAGCATTGTAATTATAATTATATTATTCACTGAAGTGTTCATAAGATATGTTCCAAGAACAGCCATTAACGGGAATAAAACTGGGAAAATTAGTGGATATAATAGTTTATCTTCCAATTTAAATTGGAAATTAAATATTGAAGATATGTTAATATCATTTTTATCTCCATGATAAGCACAATAGATTAAAATTATAGTAATTATATTTAACGTTAAAAGTACAGGAATTAATGTTAAAGGTTGTGATAATAGAGGGTAAAGATTATTTAATAATAGTCCAATACCCAGAAGTACCGATATACTTAAACCCATTGATAGAAGGGTTTTTTTTATAAATTCCATATTATTAAGTTTTAAAATTAGGATAATTAAAAATCCCGGAATTATGGTAAAAAATAAAAAAGGTATAATATCTCTTAAAATGGGCAGATCCAATATTATAATTAGATCTGTGATAATTAACATTAAAAGTGGGTTTGTAAACCATTCTTTGGTTTGTAAATATTTAATAAAATTTAACATTAATAAATTCTCCTATAATAATTCTATTTTTCTATTGTAAATTTAAATAAATTTTATATTAATTTATTATATATCTTTTCAGTATTTATTGCAATTTCTGACCATGTGTATTTCTCTTTTACAAGTTTTCTACCATTACTTCCCATTATTTCTGGATTTTTATGGTTTAAAATTTTAATAATAGCTTCTGCTAATTGTTTTGTATCTTTTGGAGGTATTATTATTCCTGAATTACTTTTTTTAACATCAACAGCTACACCAACTATTTCTGTACTTATAACTGGTGTTTCACATGCCATAGCTTCAAGAACAACTATTCCAAAACCTTCCTGTAACGATGATATTGATGGTAGAATAAATATGTTTGACATATTATAGTATTCAACTATTTTCTCCTCAGGAATAAAACCATGGAATTCCACATTTTTTATTAATCCTAAATCAACTACCATTTTATGATAGTAATCTAATAATGAACCTTTCCCACCTATAACTAATTTTATATCTGGTATGGTATTTTTTACAATTAAAATAGCTTTTAAAAGATAATCCAGACCTTTATATTTATGAAATTCATCTAATAGGCTTAGGAAGAAAAGGGTGTTTTTAGATTTGGATATTTTTAATGATTTAAACTTTTCAACATCCACACCATTGGGCACTACTTCTATTTTATCCTCATATTTATCCAAGTAGAGAGAATATTTAATATAGTTAGGTTGGGTTATAATGATTTTATCTGCATTATTTAATACTGATTTAAGTGCTGTTGAATTATAGAATTTAGCTATATAATTTGCAAATCCACTTCCAACTATATCATTATGATATGTTACTACCATAGGCTTTTTTTTATATTTTGATATAATACTACTCCAATCAGCACTCCAAGGAGTTGGTATATGTGTATGTATTATATCATAATTTTCCTTGGAAATTGTAACTGGAAATCCTGGTGTTATATTGGTATTTGCAATTTTAGTAATATAGGGTAATCTTTTAATATGGATACCATCCACTATATCTTCCTTTTTAGATGGTGGTTCATTAGCACAAATCACTTTAACATTATGGCCTAAATTAACCAGTTCCTTTGACATATAATAAACATAATTTTCTACACCACCTGTATATGGATAGAACCTTACTGGTGTTTGGATGATCTTCATTTTTCTTCACATAACTCTTTATTAAATAAATAATATAATTTTGTTTTATTAAATTTTAAAACATTTTTTTTTATAAATATTACAGGACATTATTATACACTTTTTCTAGTTTATCCACAATTTTATTCCAATCATATTCATGGGAGCGGTCTATACATTTTTGTTCAGTTTTCTTTTTATTATCAATTGATTGGATGATTTTATCTGCAATATCTTCAGGTAAAGCTTGGGCTTTAAAACCATTAACACCATCTTGTATTAGGTCTACAGCTGCATTCATTTTATGATTAACCACCACAACTGGTAAACCACATGCATTGGCTTCAATTACAACAATACCAAAACCTTCTCTTATTGATGGAAGAACAAATACATGGGATGATTTCATATAACCTATTAGATCATCATAATTTTCTGTGAAACCAATAAATTTTATATTTTCCTGAATTTTAAGATTTTTTGATAAATTTTGAAGTTTAGATCTTTCTGGGCCATCTCCGATGATTATACATTGAATATTTGGAATTTTCTGTTTAATTATTGGGATGGATTTAATTAAAAGATCCACATTTTTTTCTTTTATAAGCCTACCTGCAAATATTATATCTGAAATTTGTTTTGATGGATTGATTGTTTGTATGTGGTTAAAATCAATTCCATTGGGTATTACTATGGATCTATAGTTCTTTTTTATTTTTTGCAGATCTTTTTGTGTTTTATATGAAACTGTTATAATATTTTCTGTTAATCGAACTATGATTTTTTCAATAATCTTACCAAATATACCAAGTTTACCTAAGTATTCATACCAATAATTACCCCATACTTCGTGTAATGTGATTATAATTTTAGATTTTCCTAATATTGAATGGATTTTAACTGGGAAACATGAGAAAAATGGAAATCCTTGACAGTCAATAATATCAAATTTTTCCTTCATAATTGGGGTGAAAAGTTTAAAAGCAAATAATAAAGCTTCTTTAATTGATCTTCTATTATCAGAATAGAGATTTATAGGTTTAGAAACACCATGGAGATGAATACCATCTAGGAGGATATCTTTTTTATTATTTTCAGACCACCACCATCCTATGCAATACCAGTGTACTTCATTCCCATCTTCAACAAGTCTCTTAGCAAGTTCATAAACCCTTTTTTCTGCACCGCCTTTAACCCAGGGATATACAGCATCATAAATAAAAGCTATTTTCATCCAGTAAAACCTCATGTTTTAATTAGTTTTTATAATCATTGGCAAGTAAAAGTAGGCTTAGGAACATTCCAGAGAATATGGTTTGAATTCCTAAAATTGATAGTATCAATGCCATCATTGCATATTGTATCTGGAAAAGAGACCCAAATCCAACCTCAATCCAACTATAAAGTACATAAAGACCCCCAATAATACCTGTAGCAAGTAATATTAGTCCAATACAAAGTTCTCTTCCTAAGGAATGGTAACTCATAATCTTCTTTATTATACCTGAACTTTTCGAAAATCCATATACAGTTCCAAATGCACCGAAATGTATCCATGCTAAAAGCATCTGATACCCTATTATAAGCAGTAAACTTCCTAAAATTAATGTATGTAACCGTGACTGCCCCTGAATTCCAACTGTTAAAGTTAATATTAAACCTACTAAAAGTGCAATAAGTCCAGGTCCCAGTAGAAATGGTGTTGGTCTGTAGAGCATCATAAACCTTAAATGTCTCCATCCATCTGCAAATGAACTGAGCTTGGATTCTCCCTCTCGAGGATAATATGTAATTGGAATTTCTGCAATTTTAATATTTTTTCTTGCAGCTTCAATTACCATTTCAGATGCAAATTCCATACCTCCACTTTTAAGGTTTAATATATTGATAGTATCCTTTTTTATTGCCCGCATTCCACAATGGGCATCTGATATTCCGGCACCAAAAAGTTTGTTAAGTATCCATGTTAAAAAAGGGTTTCCAATATATTTATGAAGTGCAGGCATAGCGCCTTCTTTAATATCACCTTTAAGTCTGGATCCCATTACAAAATCTGCTTCTCCTTTTAAAATAGGTCGGATAAATTCATAAGTCAAGGGAAATGGATAGGTACCATCAGCATCGCCCATAACAACAATATCTCCTTTTGCTTCTTTAAACCCCGCAAGGTATGCATTTCCATATCCTATTTTAGATCCTAATACAACACGTGCACCTGCTTCTTCTGCCTCCTTCGCAGTATTATCTTTGGATGCATTGTCCACTACAATAATTTCGGTTTCTAATCCATGTTTATTTAGTGTGTCCACTGGAACAGTTCGAACAGTTTTTCCAACAATTCCCTCTTCATTAAGAGCCGGTATAACAATAGAAATTTTCATAGCATCACTTTTTTCTAATAATAATATAATATAGAATTCTCCAGGAATATTTTATTATAATGTATATTTTTATTATAAATTTATTTATAAATCTTAAAAGAGATTTAACTGTTGTTAATATTATCTAGAGAATATATAAGTTTTATTAGGATTTTTTTTAAATTGAACCTCTATAAAATAGGAAATATGATATTATCATAAGAATAACAGCAAATATAACTGCAAATATAGTTAATCCCCTATCATTTCCAAATATAATAGGAATAGGTCCTATAAAAACAACCCCTCCTGTCTTTATATCTATTAGATGATTCATTTGATGATTTAAGAATAGTTCCAATGAATATTAATAGAAAACCTATTAAAATAATTGAATTATAATTAATCATAAAAAATATGCTCCTATAAAAATATTATTAAATATTTACTCTTTT
>JAQVTJ010000005.1:0-9483 GCA_028700095.1 Methanobacterium sp.
TGGCTTGGCCAGTATAATCTTTTATAAAATCATTGTAAGGGATTTCTTTAATTTTGTTATAGGGTCCATTTAATACCACTATTTGTGTACTAATGTTTTGGTTTAATGCTTCTGTGGTTTGATCTTTTAGTTCATTACCTGGAATCACTTATAATAGAAGCACTTGCAGGTGTTATACTCACCACCAACAGAACAATAAAAATAATCCAAAATTTATCTTTCATAAAAATATTACCCCTCCCAAATAATATGTTATTATATAAAAAAAAATTTCTAAAACAATCTATTAAATTTTTTCCTTAAAAGTTATATTTTTTTCTACATAATAATATAAAATAGTAATATTTAAGTTCTTTGATCCTACTTTTTATCATTTTTCTATGGAAGTAGACGATTAAAAGTTATTAATAATTTAAATATTTATCAAGATTTAAATACATGACATAACTAATTTCATCAATAAAATGGATAATCTTTATTAATATACCTTGAAAGCTTAAAAAATTGACATTCATCTAAATATAAAACCCATATATAATTCTTTGAAATTATCCAAAAAAAATCTTCCAATTTCCTATCCTAAAATAATTTATGGATTTAAATCCATAATATAATATTATATAAACAGTTTGGGAGGGGATCAGTCCATGAGATCAATATGGTCTGGATATTTGTTATTTGGTTCAATTCTAATACCTATACGTCAATATGCTGCCAGTGGAAAATTACATGTTAATTTTCACCAGGTTCATAAAACAGATTGTGGAAGGGTTCGTTATAAAAAGGTATGTGAAAAGGATGGGGAAGAATTGGATCATGAAGATATAATAAAAGCATATCTTATTGGTGGGGAATGTATTAAATTCACAGATAATGAATTGAATTCTCTTAAACCATTTACAACAAAAATCATGGAGATAATAGGTTTCTGTACTATTGAAGAAATTCCTATAGACGCATTGAGCAAATCATATTATATAGGAACAGATTCAACAAAAAAGGAAGGTAAAAGTTTTCTTCTTTTAAAAGAAGCAATGCTTAAAAGTAATAAAGTAGCAGTTGTTAAATGGGTTTCAAGAACCAATGAATATATGTAATGCTACAACCCCATAAAAAAGGTCTGCTTTTAAAACAACTTTTATATCATGAACAAGTTAAGCCCATGGACGAAGTTGAAATATTAGATTCTCAAATTGGGGATGAATTGATTGATAAAGGTGTAAAAGCTATAGAAAAAATGACATATAATTTTGTTTGGTCAAAATACACAGAAACTTACACCCAGGAAGTTAAGGAAGCTATAGAAAAAAAATACCTAGGTGAAGAAATAGAGGATGAATACAAAATAGTTGAAACACATTCAATAGAAGCGGAATTAAAAAAGATGTTAGAAGAATAAAATATGGATGCTTTAAATGTTTAAAATGATACAACCCATGCTAGCAACATTAACAAATCCACAAAATTTAAAATTACAAGGTACTTGGATTATTGAACCAAAATATGATGGTGAAAGAATTATAGCTATTCGTTATAATGATAAAATAGATTTATGGACCCGAAGAAATATTCAAGTATCTTATAAATTTCCTGAAATAGTTGAAGCATTGAAAAAAGGAATTAAAGGAACAAAATGGATCGTTGATGGTGAAATTACAGTAAATGGTGGTTTTAAGCAATTATTAAACCGTAATATAGAAGATAGATTTAAAATAAGTTTATTGTCATGAAAAATCCCGGCTAAATTTAATATTTTTGATATATTACAATATGAAGAAGATAATCTAATAAACAAAACTTTGTTGGAACGTAAAAATATAATAATGAAAGTTGTACATCCAGAAAAATATATTGAAATTGTACCATTTAAAGAAGCAAATAAACCAACCAACCAATTTCATAATTATTTAAAACAAGGCTATGAAGGGGCAGTTCTGAAGAATCTTTATTCTAAATATGAACCTGGTAAAAGAACAGGTAATTGGTTGAAAATTAAAAAAGGCGACACAGTAGATGTGAATATAATAGGAGCAACCAAAAGTACAGGTAACATACCATTCGGTGCTCTTTTAATGGAAAAAAATGGAAAATATTTTGGTAAAGTTGGAACAGGCTTCAGTGAAAAGGAAAGAACAGATATATTGAAAATTCTTAAAGAAAACCAAGCACCACTCCAAATAAAAATACCATCACAGATAGAATCCATAATATTAGTTACATCCAAACCTCTTTTAGCAGAGATTAAAATGCAAGAAATAATTAAAAGATTTCCCAGAGCTCCGGTATGGGTTAGATTTAGATGGGAATAACTTAAAAGAATATAAGAATATGTAAATATACATGAACCAAACCAATAAAACCATCATAACATTGGTATTTTTTTTAGAAGAAATAATCCTCACAATCAATTAAAATACAAAAATAAAACAAATATTCAACATATAACACAATTATTTACATAACATTTAAAAAAATAAAAATTGGAAACACATACTAAATAGTTAAAAAAAATAAATAATCTCATTTTTTTTAAATATACCCTATTTAGAGTTAAAGAGTGTTCCATATAAATGGTTTTTATTTAGTTTTCATCTCATTTCTTATTAATAATACTGTGCAGGGTGCTGAGTGGACAACTTTTTCAGATACACTTCCTAAGAGGCGTTTGTCTATCATATTTTTCCCTGTTCCAAGCACTATTAAATCAACATCTTCTTTTTCTGCGGTTTTTACTATTTCTTCAGAGGGATCGCCGTCTAAAAGTAGTTTACGAAAGTTTATTTTGTAACGGTGGGGTGCCTGGAATTTCTTTTCCATGCTGTCAAGTATTTCCTTACCCAGTTTTGTTAACTCTTCTTTCATAAGTTCTTTTACTTTTTTAAGAGTTAAAAAAGGCACAGAAGTTTCTACCACATATAATCCTATTACTTCTGTATTTTCCTCCCCTATTATGTCCAAAGTATGGTCTATTATTTCATCAATATATTCGCCCATGGTTGCAACTAATATTTTTTTATACATTTTTTTATCACACCAGTACAGTTAATCTAATTACAGCATATGCAATGTAAGTCGCCAACAATATTATACCACCAACTCTAGTGAGCTTACCACGTGTTTTAACTAGAAACAAGAGCAAAACCGTTACAAAGATCATTACAGGAGCATCAAATGTTAATGAAAGTTTTTCAACAGGTATGCTCATGAATAATGCAGGCATTCCAATACCTATTAATATGTTGAAAGTATTACTTCCAAGTATCGTTCCTATTGATAGTTCATACAAACCTTTCATTGCAGAAGATAAAGTAACAACCAACTCAGGAATACTAGTTCCAATTGCCAAGGTGAAAAGACCCATAATCATCTCAGGTATACCTGCCATCCTCGCAAGTTCAACCCCACTATAAACAAGAATTCTACAACCTATAATCAAACCAGCCAAACCTATAATTACAAATAAAACCTTTCTTTTATCAACAGGTTGTTTTACAGTTTTCTCATTAGCTAATTCCTCTTTATCCTTTCCTTTCTTATATTCTTTTTGAGATTTTATTAAAAGCCATAAGTAGAACAAATAAAGAAGTATCATAGTTACAGACGCTATCCAATTAATATCTCCCAATAACATGAAAACTATTAATATAATTCCTGTAATAAGCGTCATAAGACTGTCACGATTAATTCCACGTGAATCTGTTCGTATAACTCCTGCCGCAATTGCTGAAATACCTAGTATAGCTGCAATATTCCAAATATTGGAACCTATTACAGTACCAACTCCCATATCAACATTACCTGAAAGCGATGCTATCATAGCTGATCCAAATTCAGGTAGGGACGTTCCAATAGCAGAAGCCGTAACTCCCAATATTATCTGAGATATTCCTAAAGCCCCACCAATATCTATTAAATTATCAACAAAAATATCTGCGGACTTTATAACTATAATAAGGGCAAAAATTAATAACAATATAAAAATTACTAGTTCTAGCATTATATCACCGGGGATACATTTATTCTTCCACTATATGAATTTTTGTATTTACAAGGACTGTAAAGTTAGTGGGTGTGCAGTAACTACACTTAAAATTTTAAGCTTTTCTAAATGGCTAATCTAGGAAAACAGAACTCCAAAAAAAAATATGATACACCCAGATATGGGATTTTTAAAATAATTTTTATATATTTATATAAACTAATTTGGTTAGGGCTTTAAAAACTGTTATAATAATGAGAAACATAATATTTTTCCAGGTATATCAAAAAATTAATAACTTAACAATTTATTTTATCATGACTATAAACTTCCATATTTTTTTTGAATATTTATCTAAGTGGAAAACCAATTTAAATCAACTGAAAAGAATTATAATATCTAATAATAATATTAAACATATTTAAAAAAGGATATTTTACACTTATAATATATAACCTTTTATATAGAATATTTCAATGACTTTATTATTAAAAACAGGGGTTAAATAAAAGAATACTTTATTTGTAAATATAACTTCCATCTAGATAATAATTAAAAACTATTTAGCATTATAAAGGAGTATTACTATGAATAGTTATAGAAAAGCATTTTTTACATTATTAATTGTATTTGTATTGTTAATAGGGTTAAATACTGCTAATGTAAGTTATGGGAATCAAATAATTTATCAAAATACAACTATTAAATTAAACGATATTTTAAAGTTTAAAAGCACTGATGATTGTAAAGTTATTGGATTGAATTATGATGTAAAATTCTTTAAATTAACTGGGAGTATGGATAATGAATTTAATTTAACATCAATTAAAAAAGGAAATACAAATATAACATTTGTTTTACAACCACCTAATGAAGAATCTGCAACTCTAGTTGAATATATGAAAGTTTTATGAAAAACAAAAAAAATAGCAGTTTCATAAAATATTATCCTATTGTAAAAGTTATATTATTCCAAATTATCCTAGCGGAAGAAAATATCTAAATTTCTTAAATTTTTTTATTATTACTTACATAAACACATATTATATTTTTACAAAAAAATCCCTTGATTTATTAGTTTTGAAATATTATCCTATTTAATTAAAAAAAACAGGTGGAAATATAATTAGATGTAGATTTTTAGGCATAGGTACTTATCGTTTATTTCACAATAAATAATATATAGAAATTTAAGAATTTATTGTCTATTAAAAATTTTAAGTCTTTTTATATAACAAATTTTCTAAACAAATAAAAAAAAATATAATTATATATTATATTGGAGTGCTAAAATATGCATCGTTTTGATAAATTAACATCATTTAAAGATTACATTCCACTTATAAGGGAAAATTCTCCTGGAAAAAATATTGGACTACTTGTAGATGGTCCTAATATGCTTCGAAAAGAATTTGACTGCAGTTTAGATACAGTAAGAGATTTAATTTCTGAACATGGTAATATTAAAGTGGGTAAAGTATTTCTTAACCAATATGCAACTGATAAACTTATAGAGGCTGTTGTAAATGAGGGATTTTCTCCAATGATCGTAGCTGGAGAAACAGATGTACAGCTTGCTGTGGAAGCATTTGAACTTATACATAATCCTAATATTGATGTGCTTGCCATTATGACCCGTGATGTAGATTTTTTCCCATTGATAAATGTTGCTAAAGAACATGGGAAACAAACTATTGTAATTGGAGCAGAACCAGGTTTTAGTATGGCTTTAAAAAATTGTGCAGATAATACTATTACATTAAAAACCCATAAACCTCCAAGTAGTGCTTAATTCCAAATATAGAGACCAAAAATTGTTCTTTATTATTTTATCTATATATTCATATATTCAGATTTTTTTTGTATAATGGGGGATAGAAATTTTTATTATAAACATATAAACATATAATACATTTTCTGGAGGGTTTAATATATGGAAATAGTAGAAAAAAGAATAGAAGAAACAAGAGTAGCTTACGCCCAATTTAAAGGAAGTTATAGTAAAATTCCAGAGCATATGCAAGAAGTTGGACAATGGGTTATTGATGAAGGTTTAGAAATGACTGGTATGGTATATGGCTCATATTTCAACAGTCCTAATGAAGTTTCAGAGGAAGAACTTGAATATGAAATAGGATTTTCATTTAAAGGAGATCTTAAAATTCAAGAAGGTAAATTAGGATATAAAGAAATACCTGAACATTCAGTATTAACAGCAACACATAAAGGACCTTATACTAATGTAGGTGGATTAATCCGTAAAATAGCTCAATATGCTGCAGAAAATGGTTATGATATTGTAGGTCCAGTTACTGAAGTTTATCTAAATGATCCCAGTGAAGTATCCTCTGACGAATTATTAACAGAAGTAAGATTTCCAGTAATTAAAATGGGTTAAATATCCAGAGAAAATCTAATATTATTTTTTTTATTTTTTTTATCTACCCTAATTATTAGGATAAAATATGCAGATTCAAAGGTTTACTTAACAAAAATGGTTATTTATCTGTTTTAGCTAGAGTAAATATGAATTTTAAAAAAAATGAGTTATAATCTTTTTTTGTGGGATATATTATAATTATATAATTAAAATATAAAATATAAGGATATACACGTTAAACAGCCTTATATTAATATAAATTCACCCTAGTAACAGAAATACAAAGATTGGCCATTATAAATTAGGCATATACGTCCTAATGTTAATTATATCCGCTACTATTCCATTTATTTTTATAGTGGGGTTTGAAATAGTTTTATTATAATTTTCTTTTTATCCAACTATTTATTTAATCCAAATTTGACTGGTATTTATCTACTATTTCCATGAAAGAATTTAAAATATAACCTTTTTGTTCAGAGTTAAAACCATATAAGCTACATTTAAACCATTTTGTTTGACCTCTTTTAATACCTACTATATTTCTTTTTTTAAGCTCTTCATATAAGAAAAATCCTCTTCTAGGATGTTTAGCAGCTATTTCATCAAATATAAGGGTGTTTAAGCGTATCAAATCATGTTTTGTTGGTTTTACTCCCAGCTGTACAATTCCTTCAATTTTTTCCATATGTTTTACAAATTCTCTTGTGTCATTGACTTCATTATCCCAATTTTTTATCCTTTCAATAACAAAGGGTAATGATGCCATAAGAGTTGCTATAGGTGCACCACGACTAGTGCAACCTAACATTTCAAGTTCTTTTACACCGTGTCTATGTGATTTTTTAAGTAATATATCTGCCCATTCCTCTTTTAAACCCAAAACCCCAATTGGACCTGAAGCAGCCATACTTTTATGGCCACTTCCCACAACAAAATCCGCGTTAAGCGCCTTAGCATCAATAGGTAAACGCCCCATTGAATAAGCACAGTTTAAAAGAAGAGGAACACCTGCATTATGTGTAATTTTTCCTATGGAACTGGCATCTGACAAGTTTCCATAATTACCATCTACATGTGTTAAAAGAGCTAGACTTACTTCTTCTCCTTGGTCATTTAGATCATCTAAAACTTCCTTATATCCTTCTGGTGTAATTTCATAATTTGGATATTCATTATTTGGAACCTCAACCATGTTAAGCCCAGCTCTTTCAGCAGCAACATGGGTTGTATAATGTGCATTCCCATCAATAACAATAGTGTCACCAGGTTTGCAAAGTGCATGCATAACTGCAAATTTACCTTCACGTGCTCCATGAACAGTTCTTGCATGGTCAGTATTAACAAATAAGGCAAGATCTTCTAGGAAATCTTTTATCATGGGCTTTGATATTTCATCAAGTCTTCCACTACAATAATCACATACACTATAACCATCAGAAAATTCATAAAGTGCCTTTCTGGCTTCAACAGGTAACACTCCTCCTCTTTGAAGAGGGTTTAAGTTGAGATTAATCTTTTCTGTATTTCTAGTAAGTCCATAATCTTGACATTCCATATAATTCACCTAATAAACTTTTTTTTTAAACCATAATATACTATTTTCTTTTATCTTTTTCTATTAAACTATTATTGTGATAAAATAATGAAATTTATTTTAATAGGGATATAAACTATTATCATAATTAACTAGAGCCTCTTTTGATTTTAAGTAATTTAGTTATTAGCGGATTTAAAATATTTGATCTCTTCCCAAAAATAGTGAAATCACTATTTAAAACAGCTTCTCTAATATTATCTGATTCAGTTTCAATACCAGCATTAACTATTTCATTTTTAAAATGTGCATCACTACCTGCAATTATTTCAAGATTATTTTCTAGGGCATAATTTTTGGCAATATCATATAACTTTGACAAAGACATCTTGAATTAAATATTTCTATACTATCAATAAATTTAACATCTTTAGAATCAGGATAAAATGATGTATTTCTTATCCTATCAAAGGGATGTGGTAATATTACAATTCCATTTTGTGCCTTTATTTCATCAATAACATCTATAAAACATGTTTTTTTTATTTCTTCTGTTAAAAAAATCCCTATAACTTCTCCTTTATCAGTCAAAATTTCTGAACCTACTATTACATCAATATGATTATTTGCATATTTTTGAGCATTTAAACCACCTTTTATAGTGTTATGATCAGTTACTGCCACTCCAGATAATCCTATTTTAATTGCAACTTTAACAAGTAATTTAGGTTCCATATATCCATCAGAAGAATATTTTGTATGGGTATGAAAGTCGTACTTCATAATATATAACTTAGAAATTCATTATATTTATTAAAATGCCATTTATAAAAAACATAACTTTTTTTATTATATATTAAAAAAAGGAGATTTTATATAAAATTTTTAAAAATCCTATTTTAAACCCTTCTAATATTAAAAATGAGTTGTAAATCAAATAAAAAAATAATAATAATAATAATAATATAATATGGGGAAATAGGGAATTTTAGCCCATTATATCCATATTCTTATTTGTTTTAGCAATGGATTTTTCAGGATCTGTTTCTATTTCTAACATAGCTCTTATAGCATCTACATTTTCAGGCACAACATCTGATTCCTGGTGTATGGCTTGCATATAATACAGTTCATTATCTACAATATTTAGAGATTCTCTCCAAACCGCTATTTCAAATAGATCTCCTCTAGATCTTCTAAGATCCTTTGCATATTCCATTAGCTCTGCTGTGGATCCAAGTCCTCTTGAAGCATCTGCAAGTATAACTCTCGGAGTTTTTTCAAAGGTTTCAATTACATCATCAACACTTACATCTGATTCAAGTTCAACCATTAGGTTATGTTGATGCATAAGTGTGGTTGGAACAAGTATTGCCATTGTTATAATGTTAAGTCCATCAATAACTGTTTGAACATCAGGACCATGGTGTGATGGTATAGTAGGAGGATTTGGTACTATTGAATTAATAGGTCCTGATTTAATTTGCCCAGGATCAGCACCACGCCTTACCATAACTGCTCTAACTTTTTTAATTCCTGCCAATTCTTTTATAGGATTTAATGTTCTACACAGACCTGTTGTATTAC
>JAQVTJ010000005.1:9493-30147 GCA_028700095.1 Methanobacterium sp.
TGTATTACATGAAACAACCCTTACATAATCAGCTCCAACTGCATCTTTAAAGTTTGAAAATGAATTAAAGGATTTTCCTATTTGTTCATGTTTTTCCCCGCCTTGGAAAATACCTTTCACACCTAAATTCTCATATATCTCCTTATTTTTAGCACCAACACCTCCAGGTGTACAATCAACAATTATATCTAATTTATCATATAAATCCTCAATTGTACCTTTCACAGGTATTTCTGCTTCTTCAAATAGATGTTCTCTTCCAGGGGCACTCATATAAATATCATACCCTAATTCCGCAGCACGTTTAGCTTCAAAATTCGGAGTTCTCTTTGTGACTCCTACTATCTTCATATCATCCTGAGCAGCTACAGCATCTGCAACTCTTTTACCTATTGTACCATATCCATTTATTCCAACAGCTTTCATAATAGACCTCCAATATAGACTTTAAACCTTAATTCCAAATAATTTTACAAATATATCCCTATTTAGATTTTTAAAATATTTACTTATTAGAAGGTTTTATACATATAAATTATAATTCTTAAAAACATTTATATTATTCATTGTATTATAAATTTTATGATTTATTTATTTTTTTAGTTATCTATTTTTTTAATATCTACAAAATAGAGGATTATTAAAATAATTTATATTATGCCCAAAATACACCGACCTTAGAATATAGTATATATAAAAATATTACAAGAATTATAAATGATTCTAGCTGTCAAAGTATTAATCAAAATAAATTTATATTAAAATAAATTAGTTTTTTAGAATTTAATGCCCCAAATTTCGCTTATTTCTATTTACCAATAACCCAGATTTAAAAGGAGATTAGTTGTTAATTTAGATAAAATTATTGGAATTATTAGAACTGATAATGAATTGAATTAATTGCAATAGCAATTTTTACTATTCTAATATATATAAATAAGTTTATTGCAGTTTGGGGTTAATTGAGAATATCTCAGGCTTTACAATCACCCTTGGAATTATTGAATATTATAGTAAGCAGAAATAGAAAATAATTAGGTTATCATTAAATTTGGAAAACATAATTCAATTTTCTAATATTCTATGCTAAAAAAAAAATTTACCACATATTTTTTTGGAATAAAAAAAAAGTAAGTTATAACTAATATAAATACATTTAATTTAATATTTTTTTTTCCTACAATTTTTTTTTAAATATTATAATTTTCAATTAAGGAGGATATTATTAACCATTTTTTTTGTAAAATAAAATGTTAGTATTTTATAAAGATTTTCTAGAAATTATTCTATTAATAAATATCTGTTTAAAAACATGTTATGGGGTTATAATGTCTTAATTTTTTTTGGGGAGAGGGGTTTAATTGTAATAGTTATTATTTTTTTAGAAATTTATATTAAAGAAGAAGATCATAATTATAATTAAAGTATTTAGAAGCTTTTTGGAGTGGAAAAAACAATGGGTTATAATAAAGTAATATCTATATTTTTGTTGTTTATAATGGCAATATTTATTATGGGTGTTCAACCTGCAAATGCAGTAAAATCAGAAATTAAAATATATAACTATGAGGGAATAGGACATGAGGAACTAGGAGTACAATTCAAATCTGATTTCTCTATTAGAAAAGGTAAAACTCTGCAAATGGGGGCAACTCTTCATATTAATCGTGGACATGCCCAATTAATGAGATACATATATTTTTTTGTATATGATCCTACCGCGGAACTAATCTTTGATGATGGGGATTTTACTTTTCTGGGAGTAGCATTTTGCTCCATATATACGGGAAATTGGGCTCCTGGAATTTATTTAGTAAAGGTGGTTTATCCTGGTAGTAATGATTGGGAATGGCCTGCTGCAGTGAAATATCTTCGATTACACATAATTTAAATTATTTTTTTCCTATAATTTTTTTTATATTATTTAGTATGGATAAATTTGTCTACATTTTTATATTTACATGTTTTAGAATAGGTAGATACAAATTTATTTAAAGGAGAATTATTATTTAGAATATTTTAATGAAATATATTATATTAATACAAAAAAAAGATGTAAATATTTAATATACAATTCTTTAATCTCCTTTTTTAATCCCTTCATCACATTCAGGACATAAATATTCCTTTACTTTACCTTGTTTTTTGATATTTAAATTTTTCTCTTTTTCCTGTTTAAACCAAGTATCACATCTTCCACATTTCACAGTCTCTTGTTCAGCCATTTTATCACCATATAAATAATTGGTTTTTGAAACTTATCTATTTTTTTAATAAAAAAAGAACTAATATTTAAAAATTTAAAAGCACGAACTTTTTTTTATGAGATTATATATAATCATTTGATTATATAGGGATTTATATAATATGTATGATATTATCTTTATTTCAATAAAATAGTAATATAATTCAAGTTTGTACCCTAATTAATATATTTATAAATATTATCTAAAAAAAAAATTAAAAAAAGGATATTTGGTTTAAATCTATAAAACCTTTTTTTTTAAACCATAATAACTTTTTTTTGGGGATTTACATTGCATCTAGTTTTTCTGGTAAATATGTATCAACAACATATTCCAACCCATATTTTGAGAAAGACTGTTGTTCTGCTTTTTTACCAATCTTTAACATCTTTTTAATCTCAACTTTCCAAAATTCATCCCTGTACCTTGGATCTTTATACAGTTCTTTGAGCCTTAAAACATCTATATCCTTTAATGGATCTGTTGGTAGTTCATAATTTATAATATCTGAAGCTGTAACTCCCAGAAACTTTGCATTGGGTGTTGCAAGTTCATGATTTACATGTGCAAGTTTTGCACTTCCAGATATTATAACCATGGCAATATGAAATCCCCATGGATCTCCATCATTACAAATATAAACAGGAAGTCCAAATTCTTCATTAACCCTTTTAAGAAATCGGCGTGTTGCACGTGCAGCTTGTCCTTTAAGTCCTACTATAAGTGTATCAAATTTTTTATAAGCATTCTCCTGGACCATTCTATGGAACATACCCATGGTTTCCACAGCTATTACTCTTTGAACATTATGATCAACTAGTTCAACCTCATCTATGGTGGGTGAAATTGTATAACCTGATTTACCCATTCTCAAGGCATTTATTTCAACATCATCATCTTTAACTGTAATATCTCCATATACTGATGCACCATCTTCTTCAGGCATTAATCCAAGATCTTCACGTGATATACCTAATGTTACCTCAAGATCTTCACCAACTATATTAGATTCCTGTTGGTCTCCGAAATCTATATCCCATCCTTCCGAAACATAGTACATTTCCCTTAACGTTGCTGTTTTCCCTGTTTGAACAAGACCTTTACAAAAATTAGCCATATAAACCATTTGTCCAATCTTTTTGATCTGTTTAACATTTCCAAGAGATCTCTGCCCAAAACGATCTCCTAAAACATAATACCGCCTATCATCATCATAAACTAAATTTGAAGTACCTCTTGAAGGTACTTGTATTGATGGGACATTCTGATTATTAACATCCTCTATTATCTTATCTCCAAGACTTTTAAGTTTATTTACAGCAAGTTCTCTTCTGTTTAAGGCAAGTTCTTTTCTATTCATCATCCTTTTCGCCTACTAATTCTTCATCAGCTAATTCGCCTAAATCTACATCTATTTCATCTAATATTTTTGGTCTTCTAGTTACTTTGGCTAGAATTTCTTTATATTCTGGAACATCTTTACCAGAGAGTATTGCAGCTTCTCTCATTATTACAGGTACATATGTTTCAAATATTTTTGAACGCATTTCTTCATCTTTTGCAGCTCTTTTTGCATTAATATATTTTTGAAGACTTCTTGCTATTTTCATAGTAGCTTGTCTGACTTCATGTAATATTTCATCTTCTGGAGCAACACTCTGTTTACCTGTTGAAAGATAAGGTACATTAGTTGAAACTATATTAACAAATACAGTTATTGGAGCATTTTCCAAATCCCTTATACCATAACGTTTCCAATCTATACTTTTAAGTGCTTCTGTTATTGCACAACTTCCTTGATCAAAGCTTAATGGAACTCTATTTGCAAATCTCATAATTTCAGCACGGCTTTGTTCACCAACTTGTCTTCCTGAATTTCCTCCATAGGATATACCTGCTTCTATTACAAAGGAAACTCCACCACGATAAGTTTTAGGTTTTCTTGTTGTGGTTGCAACAAACTCTGGGCTTAAAATTTCTCTTATACCCTTTTCAATTTGATCTTTACCAATCGGGATCAAACCTGATGTTGGAGGGGCCATAAAGTCCATCTGGGCAAATAATTCAACAATTCTTTCAGCTTCCTCCCATTTCATATCTTTAGGACGTTTATTAAGGTCTATCTTTGTTATGTCTTGTATTTCATTAACTCTTTTAATTGACATCCTTGAAAGGGAGGTTGTTAATAAACTTCTGAATCTACGTTTATCAGTGTGTTTTGCCATAAATATTAGGTCATCTGCTGTAACACCTTTTGGATGGGGTAGAACTTCTTTGGGAAGTGGAGGTATAACATCTGTGGCTCGTTCAAATATATATTTATGTCCTGTAGGATCACGGAAGGTGATTTTTGCATGTGGATTTGCTATCATACTCCTTCTTATATATTCAAATGCCCCTTGTTCACTTAGAGAATATGAAACATCTTTAAATTGCAATTCTATTGCCACACCTGTTGAATCTACTTTTACAGGTTTTTTACTTAATATAAGTCCTTTATTTGTTTTGACATCCATTTTGAATGTCATCTCAACTCCCTGGAGTTTTTCACCTTTTTTATATCCGGATATTACTCTTGCAGGTTTTCCTGTTGTCATCTGGGATAGTAATACACATCCACTACATCCTAGTCCTTGTTGACCTCGGGATTGAATGTTTCTGAATTTAGAACCAGCAAACATTGTACAATAAACTTTGGTTACAAAATTTTTTGGAATTCCTGGTCCATTATCCATGTGTTTAAGAATATAATGGTCTTTATCTACTCTTTTAAGGTCTATGGATATTTCAGGCCGTATTCCTGCCTCTTCTGCAGCGTCGAGGCTGTTGGTTATTAGCTCATGAAAAACCATTGTGAGGGACCTTATTTTTCCAGAGAATCCCAGCATTTGTTTGTTCCTTCTGAAAAATTCAGATGCTGTAAGTTCCTTAAATTCTTCAAAAAGTTCTGATGCTTCTCTCTCCAAACTTAGCCTCCTTTAAATGCGATTATTGCATCATTTAATTCATAAAATTCTATATAAATAACTAATTTTTCTTATATAGAAACATACTAATTTTTTTTTATTCTAGATCAGTTTCATCTTTTGCAATTCTGTGGAACTGTTTAATTTTCATATCACGAGTTTTTTTCTCGAGGAATGCATAGACTGTTTTGTGTCTTACACCACTTAATATCATTTCAACTGCTTCTTTTGCAATATGTATCTGTTCCATATCACCAATAATTGCAACTGTTTTTCCATAAATTGAAATATCAACACCAGTCATATCTGTTATTATATCTTTGGTACGGCCTTCTTTACCAATTATTCGAGATTTTTGTCTTAATATTGCCTTTTTATTTTTTCCAATATAATCTGGGAGATTTATTATTTCAAGAATTGTTTCATCACCCATGAGTTTAATGGCTATTTCAGGGTTGAAACCTCTTCCAATTGCTTTTACTATGTAACGTGCTTTCCATACTGATAATGGATCTTCTGTTTCTTTTGTAGGCGATATTGCAACAGTTCCTGCGTCACTGTCTATTGTAATTTTTGTTTTGGTTAAATTTTCTATTTCATCCTTTGTAATTCCGTTTTTCCCAATAACAACCCCTACTCTTTCACGGGGAATTTTGAGGTATTCTGTGTTTGGCATATTTTCACCTCAATTTATAATATTTCTAAATTTTTTTTTAATACATTTTTATAACTTATAAATCCATAATTTTACTTTTAATTTCTTCTTTAGATATTTGGAGGCCCATTTTTTTAAAATCTCCATATAAATTATTTATATCTCTTTTTAAAAGCTCTCTTGATATGGGATGGTCAGTCAGAACACCCTGGGATATGTCTATTATAACAGGTTCACCATCATTTATTAGTATATTGTAACCTGATAAGTCACCATGAACTAATTTAGCGTCCTTATATAATATTTTAACATATTCTAATATTTTATTTGCTACATATTGAGGATCTGATATTTTAGATTGTCTCATAAGTTGTGCGGGGTTTCCAATATCATCACCTATAAATTCCATAATCAGAATATTATTCTTTGCAATAATGGGTTTAGGTACTCTTACACCTGCTTCTTGGGCTCTTGTTAGGTTTCTTAATTCCTTGGTAACCCATGTATTAATAAGCTGCCTTTTATGGGATGTTCTTACATTAAACCTAGGGTCTCCCTGGATATAATATTGCATTTTCTTAAAATCTGATGTTCCAACTCTATATATTTTAACAGCAACAAAATTTCCAGCATCATCTATTCCCTTAAAAATATTTGCCTCTTTTCCTGTGCTTATAGCTCCATGTAATGTGTTTAGATGGCCCATTTTCGCAAGTTTATAGAGTGTTTCAAGTGTAAGTCTATCAAAAACTTCACTTCCAACTTTCCTGTCTTCATCACCCTTTAAACGTTTCTCTGATAAGAGTTTTCTCAAATCATTATCAGCTTTAGATACTTTAGAACACATGAAATTTTTCACCCATTATAAAAGAGCTTAGATTTTATCTATTAAATATTATTAAAATTTAAAGAATAATATTTAAAAATTATTTAAATCAGATTAAATCTTAAAATATAGTATGATTTATTTAAACCAACAGAATAAACCATTCAATTAAATTTATAATCATTTTTTTAAATTTATATTTTAAATAAATATATCTTAAGTTAGAGTTTTAAGTATCCCCTTCTTTCAAGCCAATTAGCTTCTGTTCGGGTATATCTCCATATAACATCTGCTTTTTCATCGCTTTGGAAGTCCCATGGTTTTACTAAAACCACATCTCCTTCTCTTATCCATATCCTTTTTTTCATTTTACCAGGAATTCGTGAAAGTCTTGTTTTATTATCTGCACACCGTACTCTGAGTTTTCCATGGCCGAGTATCTGCTCGACAACACCTGGTATTTCACCTCTTCTTGGTGATCTCACTCTTCTCATTTCTTGTGGGCCTTGATTTTGTCCTCTTTTCAAATACTCTCCTCCTTAACTTAAAGCAGTTTATTATATGTCAATGAAATTTTATAAAATTTATTTTATAATATTTAAAAAATCATCTTTAAGAATTATATAAATTTAGTATATATACTTTCATTGATTATTTAATCTTCTTATTTATATTGTGTGTTTGGTGTATATATACAAGTGCATTTATCTATGGATCTATAGTACATATTAAATTCTATAGTACATCTTAAATATTTTACATCTAATTAGAATATAAAAGCTAAATTATTATTCAGAAACCCATTAAAAATTATTGGATCTCTATTTAATAGCCATATTCTTTGATCAATTTTTTAACATTTATAGCAGATTTTTAAAAAGATATAAATCTGTTTTTATTTTGAATAAAATTTAACAATATAAAAAATTTATATCCCTATTTTGACAATATAATATTAGGGTATTAAATTGGAGGGTTCTTATATTTTTTAGTAAATATTTTATTTAGATATTCATATTTATGGGCTATATCAAATATTTTAAATCATAATAAATTGTATTATATTTTTATATATTATGCCTGTTGTGTAAGAGTATATGAAAACTAATAAAATCCCTTGATTTAGTACAAATAACTGTTTTATTAATTATAGATTAAAAATTATTTAAAATCATATAATTATAATATAAATATTATATAATGTGGTAATAATATGGGACAAGAATTTTTAAATATAATGGATCCTGGAGATGTGAAAAAGATTATTGCAGACATTCCAGTTAATAAAAAGGTAGAAAAGATATTATTAAAAGATTGTCTAAATAGAATACTTGCTGAGGATGTATATGCAACTATAAATCTTCCTCCTTTTAAAAAAACTTCAATGGATGGATATGCTGTAATGGCAGAGGATACTTTTAAAGCATCTGAAGATAATCCAATTAATTTAAAACTTATGGAAGTGGTGGGTGCTGGTGATGTTCCAAAGAAAAAATTGGAAAACAGATTTTGTACAGAAGTTTCAACTGGAGCACCTGTACCTGTAGGTACCACAGCAGTTGTTATGGTTGAATTTACAGAAAATAACAATGGGAATATTTTAATATATGAAAGTGTTGCGTTGGGTCAAAACATAATTAATAAAGGATCTGATGTAAAGAAAGGAGAAATATTACTTATAAAAAATACAAAAATCACACCAGATAAAATAGGAGTTTTAAGTGCAATTGGAATGGAAAAAGTAGTGGTTTATCAAAAACCCAGAGTTGGAATTATATCTACAGGAAATGAAATAATAAAACCCAGTGAAAAGTTAACATATGGTAAAATTTATGATATAAATTCCATGACAATTTCAAGTGCTGTTAAAGCTTGTGGATGTATTCCAGTACATACAGATATAGTTAAAGATAATTATAATATTTTAAGAAATAAGATAAATGAATTTAATGATGTTGATTTAATATTAACATCTGGAGGAACATCTGCAGGTACAGGGGATGTGTTAAGAGAAGTATTAGATGATCTGGGTGAAGTTCTTGTCCATGGTATAGCAGTTAAACCAGGTAAACCAACAATAATTGGCAGATTAAAAAATAATAATGGATCTAAATATTTATTTGGACTTCCAGGCAATCCAGCTGCAGCTTTAATAGCTTTTCGTGTTTTTTTCGCACAATTTTTAATGGAAATGGCATCTAATACAATAAATGTTTCAAATGATAATATTAAAAAACTTAAACTTTCAAGGAGATATCGTCCTGCCAGAGGAAGAATTCATTATCTATTGGTAAAAATTGAAGATAAAATGGCAATTCCCATTTTAAAAGATTCTGGTGCAATATCCTCTCTTGCAGAAGCTGATGGTTTTATAGAAATACCTAAAAATATTGAAATATTAGAAAAAGGAGATTTAGTACAAGTTTATCCTCTTACAGATTTTTAAACATTATATAATCCACAGATCTAAAACAGTAAATTATCATATCTCAAAAAGATCTCCTAACACCACTTTTTTATCTGTTTTAACAAGTTTTGGAATCTTACCCAGAGTTCCAGCTGACTCTCCAACAACAACTAACACACCTCTCATATATTTTCTTAAATCATCAGCCCTTTCAAGTGATTTCGCTACTGCATCATTATCAGTCTGTCCTAGACAATAATTTCCAATGGAAGTTGCAAGAGCATCTGCTATACTTGCCTCATCTGCAAAAACAGTTACAGAATCTGATCTTCCAAAACTTATTGAATGCCCTACAGTACCTGATGATGTGCATATTCCCATTGGTGTTTTCCTAAATTTAACTTTAAAACCCAACTCTCCACTAAGAGAAGATTCACCTGCATAAAGCCCAACAACCACATTTTGATCTGTTTTCAGGGCAATATCTCCACCATTATCAATAACCACATATTTAGCACAATTTTCAACCATAAAACCCATTGAAAGCTGTGCTATAGCACCTGAAACAGCTGCCATAGGTCCAACTTCTCCTCTTCTCCCGGCACGGGCCATTAAACTTATTATAAGGGGTGTTTGATAATTATTTATCTCTCCAACTAAAACAGGTTCATAACTATTTAGAAAATCAGGATTTTTCCTAATATAATTTTTAAGCTCAAAACGTTGTTTAAAAATAAAATTTCGAAGATTATGATTTATAATATCAGTTTTAATCTTTAGATCAGTTTCATCTATTTGTATATGTTCTTTTATTATTCTACTATCTGTCATTATCAATTTATTTGTATAATACTATACATAAAATATTTAGATGATCAAAGAGAATTAATGTTAATGAAAGATAATAACAGAAGAAACTCACATTCTGGAGAAAGGGTTTTATTAGAAACCCCACCCAGATTCATTGCAAATATGAAATCTGCAATATATAAATTTATTATAGTATTAATATTATTGTATTTTTCAACTACAATAATACAATATTCTGTAATTGTCCAAGATCATATTGGAAATATTGGAAATATACCAATTATCCAAACAACCACTAC
Organism: Methanobacterium sp.; assembly: GCA_028700095.1. Taxonomy (GTDB): domain Archaea; phylum Methanobacteriota; class Methanobacteria; order Methanobacteriales; family Methanobacteriaceae; genus Methanobacterium_B. The sequence goes on from JAQVTJ010000005.1 coordinate 19,703, forward strand.
AATACTAATTATTACAATTTTATTCATGATATTTTGGATATTTTGGGATATATTATCATGGAAATCAAAAATTTATACAATCACCAATAAAAGAGTAATAATAAAAACAGGGATCATCAGAAAAAAAAGTGTGTACATGTATTATGATAAAATCCAAGACATAATACTATCCCAAAATATTATAGAAAAACTTTTATATTCTGGTAATATTGAAATATTTGGTGGACATGATAGAACAAGTTTAATTCTAATAGATGTACCAAGCCCTGGTGAAGTTGAAAATATGATAAACAGAATGATAGAAGGAGATGATCATGAATTTGAAACATATAAACCCAAAAGATATGGGCAAAAATCTAAAAAAAGAGAATCAATAATGGATGAATATGATAAAAAATTCAAACTCTAAAGTTTTAAATTTTATAAAACATAACCCCAAAAAAATAATAAATACCTTTTTTTTTAAATATTAATAAGGACAAAAAAATATGATGGAATATATAAAATCAATTTTTTTCTTTATATTAGCAGGTTTGTTTGAAATTGGCGGAGGATATCTTATCTGGCTTTATTTACGGGAAGGAAAAGGATTGGAATTTGCAGTTATAGGTGCAATTATCTTAGTATTATATGGTATTATACCAACATTTCAACCTGTAAATTTTAGCAGAGCATATGCTGCATATGGAGGAATATTTATTTTAATGGCATTATTATGGGGTTGGCAAATAGATAAAATAACACCTGATAAATTTGAGATAATAGGAGCATCAATTGCACTTATAGGAGTTTTTATAATTATGTACTGGCCAAGGGGATAAAAAAAGAAATATATTACAAACTAATATAAAAACAAAAAAAAATTTATTAAATAATCAAGTTAAAAAAAAACCCATAGATCTATATTATATTTATAAAAAAAACTAAAACTGTTAATTTTTTTTAGGGATTACATAAATAAAAATTTTATATATAATTATATTATATTTTTTTTTACATAAATTTTTACCATTCCCATAGATAAAATATCTATCTCATATAATAATATTAATACAAAATTCTTTTAATACAAGTTGTTGGAAATATTTACACAAATATAATCATATAATACATAATAAAATAGAGTGTGAAAAAGAATAATTGTTTAAAAAAAAATTTTCTAATAGGGTAATCTAATGAATAAATTTGATGTAATAGTTATTGGTGCAGGGCCTGTAGGTTCAACATTTGCTCGGTATATTGCAAATGAAGGATTTAAAGTGGCAATATTAGAACGGAAAAAAGAAGTGGGTGTTCCATTACAATGTGCCGGTCTTTTAGGTAAAAAAATAAAAGATATTAATATACTTCCAGATAAATATATTTTAAACAAGGTTTATGGTGCATATTTACATTCACCCTCAAATACCATATTAAAAGTAGGTCGAAAAGATCCTCAAGCTTATGTGATTGATAGAATAGCTTATGATAAATTTTTAGCAGAACAAGCAGTGGATGCTGGAGCAAAACTTCTTTTAAACCATAAAGTAAAAGATGTGAATATAAAAACAGGTGAAGTATATCTTGAAAACAATTCTAATAAAATATTCCAAGGTAAAATAATTGTAGGAACTGATGGACATGCATCTAAAGTATCTGATAAATTTAATCCAAAAACAAAATCTGTAATGGCAGCACAATACCTGTTAGATATGAAAAAAGATGTTTTTGACATGGATAATGTTAATCCTCATGTTAACTCAAACATATCCCCAGGATTTATATGGATGATACCTATTTCTAAATCAATGGCAAGGGTAGGACTTTTTGCAAATAAAGATTATAATAAACTTAATCATATATTAAAAGATTTTATTCATGATAATATTTTATATAAAAATGCTACAATTTTAAAGAAATATCAGGGATTTATACCAGTTTACAATCCTAAAAAGAAAATAGTAAAAGACAGAGCTATACTAATAGGTGATGCTGCATCCCAAGTAAAACCCACCACTGGCGGAGGTCTTATAATAGGATTTGAATGTGCTAAAATAGCAGCAAACACTGTTTCAAAAACACTTCAAAAGGAAGATATTAATATTCTCAAAAAATATGAAAATGAATATAGAAAACGTTTTAAAAACGAGTTAAAAGTTCAAATTGAAGTTCAAATAATATTCAAATCACTTACAAACCAAAACCTTGAATATATGTTTTTAAAACTTAAAGAAGGAAATGCAGAGAATTTAATATCTGAATATGGGGATATGGACTCTCAATCCATACTAATAAAAGAAATGATAAAAAACAGACTTTTTTTTTCAATTTTACCTAAATTATTAACACGGAGGATAGGAAATTTATGGAAATAGTTTTAATATTATCACAGGAAAACAAAACACTACCAAAAGCAGAGATTGAAGCTGTTTTAAATGCTGAAAAGATACCATACAACTTTAAAGAACAATATGATGGTATTTTAATATTAAATATACCCCAGAAATATTCAAATTCTCTTAAAATATTAGGTAACAGATTTTCATATACCCATGAAATTTGTAAACTTTTAATAGAAACAGATAAAGCTCATTTAAACACTGAAATCCAGAAATATCCATGGAAAGATATTATAATCAAAGACTTTGCTGTTAGAATAAAACGAATGGATAAAAATAATAAATTTGATACATCCCATCTTGAAAGAGAAATAGGTGGTATAATAAATAAAAGCATAGAAGGAACAGGTAGGGTAAATTTAAAAAATCCTTCAAACTTTTTACGCCTTATATTTATTAATGAAAAAATTTTCATAACTGAAAGACTTTGTAAAATAGAGAAAAAACATTTCTTTAATTTCAAACCACATAAAAGACCTTTTTTCTATCCTGGATCCATGAGTCCAAAACTTGCAAGATGCATGGTTAACCTTACAGGTGTAAAAAAAGGAAATATACTCCTAGACCCATTCTGTGGAACAGGAGGAATACTATTGGAAGCAGGAATCATGGGTGTAAATGTTATTGGGGTAGATATAGATGAAAAAATGGTAAAAGGAACCATTAAAAACCTCCAAAATTGTGATATAAAGGATTATATGGTTTTTCAAGAAGATGCAAGGAAAATAAGGTTACCTAATAAAGTTAAAGCCATTGCAACTGATCCTCCCTATGGTATTTCAGCATCAACTGGTGGTGAAGAAAGTCAGAACCTCTACACTGAAGCCCTTGTTACAATGGAAGAAATACTCATGGATACAGGGAGTTTATGCATGGCAACACCCCATTATATGGATATAAATGAACTTATACAAAGCACAAACTTTGAAATAACAGAACAACACCATATAAGAATGCATAAAAGTTTAACACGTGTTATATCAATCCTTAAAAAATCATAAATATTTTTGAAACACATGAAATAAAATTCAAATCTTATTTATCAAAAATATATAAAACATATTTTATGTATTAATTTAAAAATTATTTTACTACCCTATTAAACATATTTTATATTCTCCCATAAAAAAAAAAATTTTTTATTAATTTACATCATATTTTTTATTAATTGAAAAAGTAAATTTCTTAAATTTTTAAAGATTAAAAAAAAATGGAGTGGTGGAATCCTTGGAAACTAAAATATTTGACACAACACTTAGAGATGGAGAACAAACCCCCGGAGTATCTTTAACTCTAGATCAGAAGCTTAGAATAGCAAGTAAGCTTGATGAGATGGGAGTTAATATTATAGAGGCAGGTTCAGCCATCACATCAAAAGGTGAAAGGGATGGAATTAAAAAAATAGTTTCTGAAGATCTTAAAGCTGAAATATGTAGTTTTGCAAGGGCAGTTAAAGGCGATGTAGATGCAGCTCTAGAATGTGGAGTTATAAGTGTTCATCTGGTTGTTCCAACATCTGATCTACATATTGAACATAAATTAAATAAAACACGGGAAGAAGTGAAAAAAACAGCAATGGAAGCTATAGAATATGCCACAGATCATGGTTTAATTGTTGAATTTTCAGCAGAAGATGCAACTAGAAGTGACTATGACTTTCTTAAACAAATTCTAAGCGAAGGAATAGATATGGGAGCTAAAAGAATTTGTGCCTGTGACACAGTAGGCATGCTCACACCAGAAAGATCTTATAAATTTTACAAAGGCTTAACAGAATTAGGAGTACCAGTTAGTGTTCATTTTCATAATGATTTTGGATTAGCAGTTGCAAACACATTATCAGGACTACGTGCAGGTGCAAGCCAAGCCCATGTAACAGTAAATGGAATTGGTGAAAGAGCAGGAAACGCATCTCTTGAAGAGGTAGTAATCTCTTTAAGTTCTCTTTATAATATTAAAACAGATATTAATTTTAAAATGCTCTATGAAATGTCAAAAACTGTTGCAAGAACAACTGGAATATACCTTCAACCAAACAAGGCAATAGTAGGTGAAAATGCATTTGCCCATGAATCCGGAATACATGCTGATGGTGTTATAAAAAATGCAAAAACATATGAACCAATCACCCCAGAACTTGTTGGACATAGAAGAAGATTTGTTATGGGTAAACATGTGGGTTCACATATTATCAGAAAAAGAATAAAAGAAATGGGATTAAAAGTAGATGATGTTAGATTTGAACAAATATTTAAAAGAATAAAAGCCCTGGGTGATATGGGAAAATGTGTAACAGATGTTGATCTCCAGGCAATTGCAGAAGATGCATTAGATGTTTTAGCAGAAAAACCTGTAGAACTTGAAGAATTAACCATAGTCTCTGGAAATAAAGTTACACCAACTGCATCAGTAAAAATTAATGTTGAGGGTATGGAAAAAATTGAAGCAGGTGTAGGTGTAGGTCCTGTAGATGCAGCAATTGTAGCAATTAGAAAAAGTGTAAAAGATATTGCAGATATACAACTTGAAGAATATCATGTAGATGCAATAACCGGAGGAACTGATGCTTTAATAGATGTTGTTGTTAAACTTAAAAATGGAGATAATATAGTTAGCTCAAGAAGCACCCAGCCAGATATTATAATGGCCAGTGTAGAAGCAGTTTTAGGTGGAGTTAACAAAATAGTCAGTGATAAAATGATCAATGAATCTGAAAATAAGGAATAAAAAAAAAACTTTAATATTTAAATTTATATCCTCACTTATTTTTTTTCATAAAACCCCTTTTTTTTTAGAAACAAAAATAATTAAATATCCCCGATATAATAATATTTAAAAAGATTTATAATAAACAAATATTTAATAATATTAATTATGAACCCTATACCCTCAAAAGACAAATTATCACATATAAAACAATTTTTAAAAGTGGTAGGAAGTCTTTTATCTGCATACATGGCAATTATAATTACAATAGGTTTTTTAGTACCTTGGATAGTAGGGGCAATTAAGATACATAATTACAATGAAATAATTGGCTTTATTGAAGTTTTTGTATTGGTTTCTGCCACATTATCCCTTTTAAGCTTCACCTATATAATGGCACTTTCAGATATACATGAAAAAGTCAAAGATTCCATTATAAAATCTGGGGAATTATTTTTCATGGCCACTGTACAATTTATAGTAGGACTATTTCTATTATTAACAATGGATTATTTTACCAGTAACTTTCTTAATATTTCTAATATTAACTTAAATTTTAATTTACAAGGAATTACTTCAATAATAATATTTATTATCCAAATAATTATATTTTCAGAGTTAATATTTGCAATATCTAAATTTTTCAAAGGAGTTATAGAAATATATATGTCATTTAGATCAGAACATTTCAAAGAATCAATATTTTACATTTTATATTGGAGAGATAGGAATGTTTGAAAACTATAAAGAATATAATATCCAAATTGGAGGATTTAAAACCCATATAACAGATTTTAGACAATTTATGAATGATTTAAAAAGATTTGATAATTGTATGATCCAAGTCATGGATGCAGAGGGAGCTGCAGGTATTGAACATGTAACACATGCAACAATACATGCAATTAATGCTTTTTCTAGAAAACAGAATATTGCAAATGATTTAGGTCTTGAAATTTGTGTAAGAACATCTGGACAAAGACAGATTTCCCAAGCTTTGAAAATGTTAGGAATTAAAAATGGAAATATAAATATTTGTGTAATAGCAGTTGATTGTAATAAAAATATTATGGATAGATTATCAGATATTCTTGGTAAAAGAGATGATAAAGTTCTTGAACCCTCTGAAAATATATTAAAAAATATATACCAAATATCAGATATTGAAATTGAAACTATAGGAAATATTACAAATCTTTTAATGGAAAGAACTGCTCTTTTAATAGTAGAAACCTAGATTTAATAGAATATAAATTTTATTTTCTTAACTTTGAATTTTTATTATTTTTACAATATTATCAAGATTTTCAGGTGTCATACATTTTATATCAAGATTTTTTATTTCAACACATATTGCATTTATTTTCACCCTATTATAATTAGGACATACAGTTATTATACTGCCTCCATGTACATTAAAACTATTTTTTAACTGATAACGTAACTTTTTAGGATGTTTATCTGGAATTATTATATTTAAACCTTGTTTATCTTCATATAAAACTTCTCTAAATTCCATTATTTCTGATTTTAAATAGTTACACGCATCTAAGGTTTTAGAAAGTGTGTAAGGTGCATTTTGTATTTCTAAAGCAATACCTGTACAAGTTACTGGATCTGCTTTTAAACTTTTTATAATATTTTGGGCTGAATTAATTAAATTTATATTGTTTGTTGAAATAAAACCCCCATTTCCAACATTAACTGTTTTAGGAGTTCCAGTAGATGCAACAATTACATGTGCATGTTCACCATTTCCAAGTCTTCTATTTTCATCTCCAATCCCACCAGATGCATCTTCAACTAATATAACATCCATATCATCACAAATCTTATAAATATCTTTTATAGGTTGTTCTGCTGAATATCCTGCGAAACTGGTTATAAAAAGAGCTTCAGGATTAAATTTTTCAATTAAATATTTTAATTTATTGGTTTCTATAAGACCTAGTTGTGTTGGAATTTCAACCACTTTAATATTAAGAAATTCTGCCATTTTTTTAAATCCTATCCAACCACCTTGATCAGGAATTATGATCTTATCTTTAAATGTACTCATTACAGATAAAATAGCAGAATTTCCACTGTTAACAATTTTAACTTGTTCATGTTTGGTTAATTTTTTTATATTGTCTTCTGCATTTAATATTTCTTCATATCTATTGCCTGGGATATGTTTTAAATTAAGTGCGGTTTTACACATAGCATTTCTTGTTTCAAATGATGGTCTTCTATAATATAAATCCATAAATAATATCCTCTTTATTTTAGTATAAAACTGTCTAATGTTGTTTGTCTAGATTGTATAAGTTCTTTTAGAAGATTGCTTTGTTTTACAAATTTTTCAATTGGAAGTTTGAATTTGGTGGATATATATGAAAGAGCAGTTTTCATATCCTCAAATTCTAATGGTTTTTGGTTCATTGCATGTCTAACATTTTCACGAACATTAAAAACACCAAGAGGCACATATCCATTATAAGCTTCTCTTAAAACTATTACTCCGGCCTGTTGTTGTTGGGCAAGATATTCAAGTACTGCCATTTTACATGTGTAATAACAGCCTCCAACTTTTGAATAACCCTTTTTGCCAGTGTTTAGTTCATAATCAGAAAATATTAATTCTTCCCTTCCTAAAACATGTAAAAATGCTTCCATCCATTCATATTGCCATTGGGTTGGTATTAAAAGAATTGCATAATAATTATTTAGACTTGAAAATTCATATACATGATATGTGTCAAGAACATCATTATATCTGACATTTTTAAGTAGATTATCACCTATGGTACTGTCACATGTAGTTATAGACCATCTTGTTGGTAAAAGCTTTCTTCTTTTACCAATTCCCATTGCACCTACGGAAAATGCTTTTTGTATATTTGAAAAGGGTATTCCTTTATTATTAAGGTTTAAAACAGCATCTGAGGCCTTAAGATCATTATCATAGAAAACCTTTTCAAGTTCATGATCCCATTTAACATTTTCAATATTAAATTTCTGTATAAGTGCACTTGGACCATGTGGTATGTGTTCATCACTAAATGAACTGCCTCTTGGTTTTTTAGTGAATTCTGCTTCACTTCCAATAGAACTGCCAGCAAGAGATATTTCTTGAAGTTTTTCAATAAAATTATTTTCCAAGTCTTTAATACCTACTATTTGTTTTCCACGTACAAGATTCAATCTATATCCTATTATATCCTCTTGACTTTTTTTTGTGGAATCCAAGATTCTGGCATGTCCATTATGGTAGTGTCACCTGAAACAGGTGCTATCATAGGTCCTGCATATACTTTAGGATAATTCCAACTTCCAATAAAAACAGATGGTGGTGTGCTTCCATCAATTTCCCTACCCACATCAACTGAATGTAGTTTAATTCTAGAAGTTAGTTTCTTAAGATAAGCTGTTTTGTTATTTATCATAATTGATCTAAGTATAACTATAAAATACTATCTTAAAATGTCTATGAGAGCATTTGAGCAGTAAAACCCACAATTAAGTTTTTTTATAATTTTTATTAATTAAAATATTTACTAAAATATTATAAAATTTCTATATTCTTTTAACAAGTTTTAAGGATGCAGAATTCATACAATATCGCAGTCCTGTGGGTTTAGGTCCGTCAGTAAAAATATGTCCTAGATGTGCATTACAACGTTTGCATAATGCTTCTGTTCTTAACATACCATGACTTTTATCACTATGTTCTTTAATATTTTCCTCTGCTATAGGTTGCCAGAAACTTGGCCATCCAGTTCCAGAATCAAACTTAGTATTTGAATCAAACAGATCAGTACCACAACATATACATTGATATATTCCATCCTTATGACAATTATGATACTTACCAGTAAATGCAAATTCTGTTCCTTTTTGCCTTGCAACATTATATGAATCTGTATTCAATATTTTTTTCCATTTTTCATCTGTTTTTTCTATTGTTTCAACCAGTTCTATCTTACCAGTTTTTACAAAATAGATAGATACATATAATTCTTCTTTGGAATTGGTTGTCATAATAATATATTATGATTATAACTAAAACTAATAATATACTAATTTCATGATTATATAAAAAAAAAATATAATTAAATTAAAAAAAGTTATTAATCCTCATTTTTAGGCAAATTCAATTGTACTAGGTGGTTTGTCACTTATAGAAAGTGAAACATGTGTTACTTTGGGTATTTCAGCTGTTATTCTTTGTGATATTGTTTTTATCATATGCCATGGGAGTTCAGGGACATTTGCAGTCATTGCATCAATTGATTCAACCATTCGAAGCACAACAAGATAACCAAAATCTCTTATATCACCTTTAACTCCTGTAACTTTTGTATTGGTTAATACAGCAAAGTATTGCCATAAATTTGCATCAAGACCTTCTTTTTTAACTTCTTCCTCTACAATTGCATTGGCTTTTCTACATATCTCTAATTTTTCAGGGGTTAATACACCTACTACTCTTACTGCAAGTCCAGGACCAGGATATGGTTGTCTGTTAATCATTTCATCAGGAAGACCTAATTTACTTCCTATTACCCTAACTTCATCTTTGTAAAGCTCTCTTATAGGTTCAACAATTTCCAATACCAGTCCATGTGGAAGTGCAATATTATGATGTGATTTTATTTGCCCATCACTTTCTATCCAATCTGGTGCTATTGTACCTTGTACAAGAAATTCAGCGCCTTCTTCTTCTGCAACCCTTTCAAAAACCCTTATAAATAATTCACCAATAATCTTTCTTTTTTCTTCAGGATCAGAAATACCATCAAGCCTGTCTAAAAATTCTTCTTCTGCATTGATAGTTCGGAGATTAAGCCGATCCTTAAATGTATTATTAACATAATCTGATTCTCCTTCTCTTAAAAGTCCATGATCAACAAATACTGCTATTAGATTATCACCAATAGCATTTGAAGTTAATACTGACGCTACTGAGCTATCTACACCACCAGAAAGTGCTATTATGGCATTTTTATCCCCTATTATATTTTTTATTTCTTGTATTGATTCATTTATAAAATCAGATGGATTTAACATGTTTTTCACCTTGGATAAATATTTGATTATGTTTTATCATAACCACTATAAAATTTATTTTCTATAATTTTTTTTGGATATTATATGTATATTTCAATTATTTCATTTATATTAATTATTGTTAATAACTAAAGATGGATAAATATTATTTCTAAGGGGATTAATATTATATTATAGGGAGGATAAAATTTTTGTTAAAGAAAAATCTGTTGAGAAATCAAACAGATAAAACTGGAATTTAATTTTTAAGATATATTTTAGTGGGATGGATAGTTTTTATAATAGATTATGGTTTTTTATTTATTTTAC
>JAQVTJ010000081.1 GCA_028700095.1 Methanobacterium sp.
CTGAAGAAGAAATAAAAAGTTTTGAAAGGGTTAAAATAATGGATCCAAATATTTATGAGGCATACAATTTAATTGGTAACCGGTAATTAGATCTTGGAGATACAAAGAAGCTCTTGAAAATTTTGATAAGATCTTAAATTTACAACCAAACAATGAAGAGGCCATTATAAGGAAAGGGCAAACTTTAGGTTTCCTTGATGAACCAAATAATGCATTAAATTATTTTGAACAGGCTTTGAAGGTTAATAATCGTAACATAGATGCATTGAATTATAAAGGTATTGCATTGAAACATATGGGTGATTTTAAATCTTCAATTAAAGTTTTTAAAATATTAGTTGAAGCTGAACCTAATAATCCATGGGCATGGCTCCAAATTGGTCTTAACTATAAAGAACTTAAAAACTTCCAAAAAGCAATAGAATCCTTTAACAATGTGTTAGATATTGATCCAAACTTTATTTTAGGATTACTTGAAAAAGAAGTTGTTTTAGGACTTAATAAACAGTATAAGGAAGCTCTTGTTTGTTTTGATGATGTTTTAATTAAAGACCCAAACAATCCTGATGCCCTTCACTTTAAAGAAATTACCCTAGAGTATATTAATCAGGAAAATAAATCAATTAATTTATAAATAACTAAAATAAATAAAATGATTAAAAGTATAACTAGGGGATGGATATGGATTATAAAGAGTTAAAATGCTATATGGAACTAAGTCCATTTGAAGTTCAATTTGAACTAACTAATATTGCAGGGAATTTCCATGATCGTACACTTTTAAATGCAGGTAGGGGAAATCCAAATTGGATTGCTACAACCCCTAGACAGGCATTTTTACTCTTGGTAATTTTGCTATGGAAGAAGCTAAATGTAACTGTAAATATGTTCATACTGATTTTCATGCTGAAAAAGAGGGAATAGCCAGAAGATTTCAGGATTATTCCGAAAAAATCCTAATGCACCAGGTATAGATTTCCTTAAAAGTTCTTTTTACTATGGGATTAATAAAATGGGTTTTGATCCTGATAGCTGGGTATATGAGCTTGTAATGGGCTGTATTGGAGATTTCTATCCTGAACCAGATCGAATGTTACCCCATGCAGAAAAGATTGTACATTCATTTTTAATTGAATTTCTATGTAAAAAACAGTTCAAATCATGTAAATATGATCTCTTTGCAACTGAAGGAGGTACTGGAGGAATTATATATGTTTTTAACTCACTTATAAAAAATAAGCTAATTAAAAAAGGAGATAAAATTGCTATTGGATCCCCCATATTTACCCCATACCTGGAAATACCTCATTTAAATGACTATGAATTAGTTGAAATTCAAATTAAAGCGGATCCAAATGATAATTGGCAGTATCCTGATGATGAAATAGATAAACTTAAAGATCCTTCTATTAAAGCATTTTTTGTTTTTAATCCCGGAAACCCTCAAGCAAAAGCAATTAAAGATGAAACAATCCAAAGAATTGCAGATATTGTAGAAAATGATAATCCTAATCTTATAATTATATCTGATGATGTTTATGCTACTTTTGTTGAAAATTTTAGTTCTATTATGTCAGAAATACCTTCAAATACCATCTGTGTTTATTCATTTAGTAAACATATGGGTTGTACTGGAGGAGATTGGGTGTAATAGCACTTTCTGAGAACAATGCAATAGATAGGATGATAAGTGAACTTCCTGAAAATGAAAAAAATGAGCTTGTAATTCGATATGAAAGTACAATTCTTGACCCTACTAATATGAAATTCATAGAACGTATGGTTGCAGACAGCAGATCTGTAGCTTTAAAGCATACAGCAGGATTATCATTACCTCAGCAAACACAAATGACCTTGTTTTCATTGTTTTTTATGATTGAAGATAATATTATATTAAAGGCACTAAAAATGCTCTTAACAAACGTATAAATGTGCTTAATAAATCTTTAGGCTTGCCTTTAGATTATGATACTACTGCAACCAATTATTATGCAGTAATAGATCTTCTTAAACTTGCAACTGACAGATATGGTGTGTCATTTGCAAAATGGATGGAAAAATCATATAATGCACTTTCATTTGTATTTGCACTGGCAGATAGAGAATCCATAGTTATTCTTCCAGGAGAAGGATTTGAAGCCCCAAGCTGGTCTGTGAGAGTTTCGGTTGCTAATTTAAGATATGAAGCATATGAAGAGATCGGTAAAAAAATGTTAAAAACATTAGAAACAGCATTTGAAGATTATACTGCCACAGCAGACAAAATATAAATCATAATAAATTATGGTTTATATTTTATAATATATTTCGAAAATATATTAAATAAATAAATATTTTTTATAAAAAAAAGGAGGATTTATATAAATATGTATATATTCTATTTTGCAAGTGCCATTATTCTACTATTACTTGTACCTCTTTTAATCTACAGTTCAACCAAATTAATGAAAAATTCCAGAACATCCACATATATAACAGCTGTTTTATGTTTTGTAGCAGGTTTAGTTGCTCTCTATAGGTATAATATAAAATAAAAAGAAGCTATTAAATTAAAGGAATTGAGTAAATAGTAGAATATTTAAAGACTTTTATAAAATATATAAAAAAATATTTATATCATAAATAGATTTGGAAATTTTGTCTCTTGTATATAAAAATTTTTGATATAAATATTCATTTTATGTTTAATATTTTATAATTATGGTCTAATTTAAGCATAAAATATATAAAAAGGAAAAATTATATATAATTTTTTGGGGAGGTTCTAGCGATAGCTATATTTTTATTTATTTTAAGAGATCATTGAAATTTAAATAATCAAATTTCTATAAAATCCTATGTTAATAGGATATAATAATAATAATAATAATAATAATAATTTTTGATTGTTGGGTTAAAAAGTTTTAGATTGCATTATTATTTTGTATTGATACACAAAATTTGCATAGTGCATATGGGTTTTTTAATTGCCTTTCTTTTACAGGGCAGAAATATATTTTATTTTCACAATATAGTAAAAATCCTCCGGGAAATTGTGTTCCTAGGGGATGTATGGGTTCTTCACGTACAAATGTTGTATATATAGCTATTATCTGAGCTATTTTCACAAAACATTTTTCATTATTTCCTTTAGCATTATTATTTTGTTGATCTAATATTTTTAAAAGTTCTTGTAGCTTTTTTATATTAACATATCCTATATAATTATTTTTATCCTCTTTTAATTCCTTTATCCTTAAAAAAAAAGCTTTGGAAAATCTTTCAACATAATCTTCTCTATATGATTTTGGCATATACTTTGCATCATCTCTTAGAAACACAGATGCAAGCATTATATCTTCCATATTAATATTTTTTGCTTCAGTTTTTATAATATCCCTAAGCTGGTTTCTTGTTAATTTTTCTTTTTGAATAATTTGAGATAGTTCTAACATTTTTTTTTTATAATCTCCCAAATAAAAATTAATAAATTTTTTTTGGGTTTTGTTTATATTTTTTTTATTTATTAAAGAATTTTATCTTGCTCTGCAATACAAAAGCCACATACTGCATTGGGATTTGTTTTTTGTTTTTCTTTAACAGGACATAAATAATTTTTTCCATCAAATTTAACTTTAAAACCACCTGGAAATTCTGTTCCTACAATATGTATAGGTTCTTCTAGAACAAAACTAGTGTAAAGAGATATTATTTGGTATATTAGTGGGAAATAATGATCCTTAGGATAGATTTCCATAATCATTTTTTCTTGTTCTTCAAGTAGTGTGATTGCCTCTTTAAATTTATCCATATCCCATGTTGTGGAATAAATATTTTTATCTTCTTTAATTTCTTTTATTCTTAAAATAAAACTTTTTATATATGCATCATAGAATTTTTTCCTGTAAACTGGTTGAACATATTTACCTTCATCTATTAAATAATTACAAGCCTTCATAATATGTGTTATATGAATTTTAACTGCTTCAGATTTTAGTAATCTTAGTAGTTTTGTTTTGTTTAGATTATTATTACCTAAATTTAAGATCATGTTCATCAGTTCTATATTTAATTTTCACTATATTTATCTAATATTGCTTCAGCAGTCTTAGGACCTATACCTTCTATTTTTAAGAGTTCATCACGTGTTACGTGTCTTAAATCTTCTCCAAAAACTTTTACAAGAGATCTGGCTCGTTTTCTTCCTAATCTTTTTATACTCACAACTAATGGGACAATATCGGGTTTTACACCATAATAAAGACGTGCCGCTATTATGTCAAGTATATCTAATCCTGAATAAAAGTTCATAATATTACATATATTTCTGAAAAATTTTATAAGTAACGATGCTTCATATGCAGATCTTCGTGTTGCTGCAGCATAAACATTGAATGCATTTTCAATTTCATATTCATTTCTTTCATCCGTCCATTCCATTAATGTTGCAGCTGTAGCTTCATTATTACCAATATCCACAACAAAAACTCCTGCTTTGTTTAACTTATCCCTAACAGGTTCTTTGCTTTTACGGCCTTTAAAACTAATTCTTGGCATGTCTGGTGTTTTGGTTAGTTCATATATTAGTTGGTTTGGATCAATTTCATTGGATCTGCTTGCAAATTCTCTTAGCCTAACAGCAGTTTCAACAGCATAGTTATTTTTAGCAATAAGCATTCCAAATTCTGTGGTTTTAAGCCCATCTGGTGTTGGTTTGATAATACCGTTTTTTATAAGGAAATCAAGTGCATTATTCACCTCATATTCCATTGAATCTGCACAATATGAACTTAAATATTCATTGTTAGCCATTTGCCAGCCATAATAAGTTTCAGAAAAAAATTCAAGTATATCTGCTGGTTTTTTTGCAAGTGTGGATGCAATTTGTGTTATTATCTGTTTATATACTGCATCTTTATTTTCTATAAGTTTTGAATTTGTGGATTCTATTTCACCATAAATATAATGATCTTTAAGATTGTAAGCTTCATCAATACTCTTTGCAATAAGATATGAATATCCTTCTGTATCATATCCTGGTCTTCCAGCACGACCAGACATTTGTTCATAATCAAATACAGGTATTGGTTGTGTTCCTTGATTGGTCCATCTAGTATAATCTCTTATAACAACATTTTTTGAAGGAAGATTAACACCGTACATAAGGCTTGGTGTTGCTGTAATCATTAAAAGATTTCCAGCCCTAAACTCTTCTTCAATTATTTCTTTTTGTTTGTCAAAAAGACCTGCATGATGGAATGCAACTCCATTTTCAATACATTCTGCAAGTTTTAAACATACAGCTGTTGGTAGTGATCCTCGTTTTTTAGGAACATTAAGTATTTTCTCACTTACAACACGAAATTGTATTCTTTGTTCAGCTGTGATTATCCTTTTGATCTTTCCTGATGTATAATTTGCAAGTGATTCTGTAAATCTTCTTGTGGATACAAATACAAGGGCTTGTGATGATTCTTTTATTGATGTTTTAAGAATTTTTACAATAACATCATTTTTATTTTTTATTTCCATTTCTTCAGTTGCTAGTACATCTTTATAAAGTGGAACTGGACGATAATCATGCTGAACAACATGTGCATTTAACCATGATGAAAGCTCATTCATATTCTTAAGAGTGGCTGAAAGCGCTATGATTCTCATGCCCGGATTCAATATTCTTGACCGTGTTATTGCACATTCCATGGTTGGACCTCTTGAATATTCGCCGATCATATGGAATTCATCAACTATTAGTAGATCAATGTCTCTTAGAGTATTCCATGAAAATCTGGTAACTGCATCAAATGATTCGAATACCATAACAGCAAGATCAGAGGATGAAGGATGTTTCCCAACTTTTATCCCAAATTTTTCAAATTTTTTAAATTCCTTAACCTTCTCATTTTGTATAGAAATTAGTGGAACTGCATATACAGCTTTACCTCCATTTAATATTGCATTTAATGCTGCCATAACACCTAGAACAGTTTTTCCACTGGCTGTGGGTATTGCAATTATGTAATTGTTTTTATCTTCCAAAAATCCAGAATCTATAACTGCATTTTGGGCAGGGTTAAATTCTTTAATATTTGGATAACTTTCCTTTATAATTTCTTTTATTTCAGAATCTTTAGAATCCATAAAAACCAGTTTTTACCTTGTTAATCCATATTATAAAAAAAATTTTTATTTAAATAATTAATCTTTCCTTTTCTTCGAAACTATAATATCTGATATTTTAGTTGAGGGATATTGTCCATTTGAATCTTTTTCAACACTTTTTACCATATCCCATACAGTTAAAAGAGCTATACTTGCTCCTGTTAATGCTTCCATTTCCACTCCTGTCTTTCCATTGCATCGTACAGTGACTTGTGTTTCAATAAAATCCTCCCCAAATTCAAAATCAATATTTATCCCTGTTATTATAAGTGAATGACATAAAGGAATTATATGATGTGTTGATTTTACAGCATTTATTGCCGCAATTTGGGCAGTTGTAAGAACATTTCCTTTCTTAATTTCTTCTTTTTTAATTAAATTAATTGTATTTTTTTGTAAAAATATTTTACCTTTTGCAGTTGCAGTTCTCCTCAAAACAACTTTATTACCTACCTCTACCATCTTTACTCCGGTATTAGAAAGATGTGTGAACTCTTTAACCATAATATTTTTCTCCAGGGGTTTTAATATAAAATTTTTTTCCTATATTTTATGATCATAAATAGTATTGATAGTATTTAGTTAATTAATTTTTTAAGAAAATTTCTATAAACAATTTTTTTATTTATTAATTATATTTTTTTTTATGATAGAAACTAATTTTTCAGCTAATTATTGGAACTACAATAAGCTTTTTACAAATTTTAACTAATATGATTATTATAGATATAGAAGTATAATTAGAGTATTTTATCTACTTTAGAATTAAGAAATTTAATTCTATACCATATTTAAATGTTATAAAAAAAAATAGTATAATAACAAATAACTCTTATTAAACCAGAATTTTTTTTTAGGAAAGATAATGTAGTTTAAAAAGAGAATATATTTTGTTTTTAGATAAAATGAATATAATCTTTTTTTTTAGTATTTAATATAATTAGTTGTGTGATTATTATTTAGAATATTTCCATTCATATTAACTATTATACAATCAAATTCCATTTTAAATTTTTCAGTACATATATATTTAATATTTGTGGCTATACTGTTAAATACGGGTCTAAGTAGGTTTTGTTTTTCTAGGAGGTCTATCATTTCTTCTGTTGTGTTGGATTTAAAAATTTTTTTAATAAATTCTTTATTAGCACCTGCAAGTGCAGAATGTGCTGCTATTATTTCTCTTCTTCCATCTGCTATGGAATTTTTAGTATTAAAAATACTTGCAGATATTTTTATAATCTTTCCAGCATGTCCTAATAATATTATTCTATTTACTCCCTCTTTTGATGCTTGTTCCAGCATGTATCCCACAAAGTTTCCCATTTGGATTATTTGATCATTATTAACATCTAATATTTTGTTTGCAATTTTTTCACCAATATTTCCAGGTACAAAAACAAGAACATTATATCCTTCTGCCACTGCAACATCAATTTGTCATCTGTATGATGTTTTATAACTTTTCAAATTCATTGAACGGGCCAAACCAGTTGTGCCCAATATAGAAATACCATCTATAATACCTAATCTAGGGTTTAAAGTCTTATTTGCAAGTTCTTTTCCTCCGGGTACGGATATTATTACCTCTACACCTTTACCTT
>JAQVTJ010000082.1:0-7111 GCA_028700095.1 Methanobacterium sp.
GTAAAAACAAAAGATCTGGGAATAGAAATAGAAATATTTGGACATGGTGCATTATGCTACTCTTACTCAGGACAATGTCTATTATCTTCATTTATAGGTGGTAGAAGCGGAAATAAAGGGATGTGTGCCCAGTCTTGTCGTAAAAAATATAAATTAGTCACAGGAAAAGTTGACAAGTACCATAAACCCTTAAACATTAAATCTATAGATATTAAGGATAAATATCTTCTTTCAACACGGGATCTGGCATTGTATAATAATTTGGATATGATATCAAATATTAATTTAAATTCTCTGAAAATTGAAGGTCGTATGAAATCACCAGAATATGTAGCAATAGTTGTAGATATTTATAGAAAAGCTCTTGATGCAATATTATCTGGTAAGTGGAAAGAAAATTCTCAAGATATTTCTAAATTAAAATTAGCATTTAATCGGAAATTTACTGGAGGATATTTAACAGAAGATAGTAGAGAATTAATTATGGGGTGTGACACACCTGGAAATAGAGGTCTTTACATTGGAAAAATACAAAAATATGATGAAAAAACCAATACAACAATTATAAAGGTTAAAAATAGATATAAACTTGAAATAGGTGATGGTATTGTCTTCAAATATTCTACTGACAAATATGAAAATATTTCTAAAAAACCAAATAAATTTTTAAAAACATGTGGAATGGCCATAGAAAAATCACCAATTTATAAAGCTGATAAATTAATATTAAAAACAGAAAAACCTGTTAAAGAAGGTGCAAAGCTGTATCTTACCCGTTCAATTTCCTTGAATCATGAGGCAATTAAAATAATTAAAGATAGACCTAGTCCTTCTATTCCCATAGATATTGTAATGTGGTGGGATAATGAGTTATATGCCCATTTAAAAGGTGAATTTATAGGATTCCATGGTAATAAATATAAAATTCATTTAAAATCATCATTTAAAATGGAAAAAGCGATTAATAAGCCTTTAAGTGCCGATCAAATAGAAAAACAGCTTCAAAAAACAGGTGAAACATCATTTATACTTGGGGAAGTTTTAATAAACTATCCGGGTAATCTTTTCATATCACTTAGTAAATTAAATAATTTCAGAAGAGAATTTCTAGAAAAATCACAACACAAACTTTTGTTAAGTTACAAACCTGCTCCATCCAATGTTAAAGAAGCAGTTAAAAGATTTAATAATATTAAAAAAATGTTAATATCATCAAGGGATTTTATAGAAACAAATAATAATATATTAGATCTTGCAGTTTATGCAGATAATGTAGATGCAGTTAAAGGTGCGTTGGAAAATGGTGTTAAAAGAATTTATTTCGAAGTAGATCCGGATAATTTAAATATTCCATGTGCTAGTTCTAAAAATTTAGAAACCATGTATGATAGTTCTGTAGATATATTAGAAATAGGAAGAGTTGTATCTGTTTTAAAACATGTTTGTAAATTATGTAATAAGAACAAAACAGAATTTTTTTGGAAATGGCCACAAATAACCCACCAATATCAAATTAATCAATATTATGATGTTTTAAATCAATTAACAGATGATTTGCATAATATTATGGTGGATCATATAGGTGTGGCAGAAGAATTAAAAAAAATTGCACCTAATCTAGTAATATATGGATCTGCAGGTCTAAATATTTGGAATAAACAAACAGTTTTACAGCTTAAAAAGACATTTAGTTCCATTACACCTTCTGCAGAAATATCTAAAGAAGAATTGGGAAAAATTATTCATGGTTCAAAATTAGATAATATGAAAATTAACTTTGAATTAGTTGTACAAGGAAATGTTGATACACTTATAGCAAAGGATTGTTTACTTTCTTTAGTTGTAAATGATAATAAAAATATGGGGAATAGATTTTGGGGAATCCAAGATGGAAAAAAACAAATTTTTCCATTAAAAATTGATGTAGAAGGTCATACACATATTCTAAACTCTGTGGAACTCTGTTTAATTGATTATCTCCATGAAATTTCTCAAATTGGTATTGGTTGTGTTGTAATAGATCTTAGATCAAAAACATATCATTATGCTAGAGATATGATATTAATTTACAAAAAAGGATTAGAATATATTAAAAGAAAAGAAAATTCCGGGAAAAATATGAATAAACTTAAATCTGAAATTAAAGCCATATCTACGGGTGGAATTACAACAGGAAATTTTTTAAAAGGAATTAAAGAATAGTAGTAGTTTATAATTTTTTTGTAAAAAACAATAAAACAGTTTTTTTTTAAATAAAAAAAAATAGACATCCGTCCAATACCATGTATTTGTTGAATAAAAGAAAATAATTAAAGTTTTAATCCTATTATTATTTTCTTTTCTTTTAGATAGAAGTTTATATTGACAGGATCCATCTAATATGGGTTTATAATAAATTTTTATTATTTTAGATTTACTTGACCAATAAATTTAATTTTAGGAATTTTTGGCAATCTATTTCCCTTGATTAAATGTCCATTGTATATTATATTATCTGGTGTGCCTCTGCAATTTGATGCCCATATTTTAACTAGGGTTGAATAGTAAACTTTTTCTTTATGGTTCATTATTTCATAGGTGATTATGTTACGCCTGTTAATACCCCATCTATCTGTAGTTTCTAAGTTTATAGCTGATAATATCGGATTTCTTATGCTAGCATATCCATTTCTATAATATATAGGATGATTAGGTACACTAACATATTCTCCATCATGTATTTTAAATACAGTCTTTTTTAATGCTCCATTATTATATATAACAATACCTATTGTATTATCTGGTGATTTAATTAGAAAATGTCCTATTCCCATTTTTTTCAAAATTTTATAAGCTTTATTGACAGTGCCAGATGTTATATGGCCGGAATTTGAAGTTTTTCCTGCTAGGTTTTCAAGCTCTTTATTCAATTGTGGAATATCTGATCCTCCTGCTGAAACTATCCAACCATCACGTGATATTATGGTATGGAAAGAATAGCCATTAACAGTTTTATATTCTTTTATTGCTTTTTTATTATACCATTTTATATTGGTAAAATATAGATTAACTTGGTATGTAGAATCTCTTCTGTAAGAAAATATATCATATCCATCCTTAACATGTAAAAATACAGAACAACACCCATTATTAGCAGTTTTAGTCTGTGTTTTAGGGTTATATTTATGAGTTTTTGTTGTAGGGATTTTTTCTGGTATTTTCATGTTAGTAGCATATTTTTGAAAAGGGATTTCTGGAATTTTGGAAGTGATTTGTGGATTTTTTAAGATAGAGTTACTTGCAGCTGCTAAACTAATAACAAAAAATAATGCTAAAAAAATTGTTAAAATTATTATTTTCTTTTTATGGAATATTTGCATCACTTTTATATAAAATATATAATGTAAAAGTGTTAATATACATTTAACCATTTAATAGAATTAAAGTATATCCATATATTTTATAAAGATTATTCTGTAATTTTTTTTAATTATACTGGAATATTTAGCCAGCTAAATATACCTATCATCTTTAAACCCATATAAAACATAACTGTAATATATAAATATCTTAATTCTTTCTCAGGAATGTTATGAGCTGCTTTTACACCTAACTGTGCCATTAAAACACTGCTAATGGAAAGTGTTATTAATTGTATTAAATTAACATATCCAATGGAATAGGGAGGTAATCCTATAATATTAACACCATTTAATATATAGGCCATAATTCCCTCTAGGGATGTGAAAATTAAAACAGCTGTTGATGTTCCAATAGCACGATGCATACTAAAACCCATTAATATAGATAAAATTGGAACCAATATAATACCTCCACCTATACCAAGAAATCCTGAAAGAATACCTGCTATTAATCCAATTACTAAATATTTTAAAATACCATTTTTAGGTTTAGAATCATATTGAGGATATTTAATTAAAATCATGACTATGGCTACAACTAATACTAAAATCCCGAAAATTAATTTTAAATAATTTCCTAAAATATTAGATGCCACAGTACCTCCTATAAATGCTGCAATTATTCCAGAAATTCCCATGAAAATTGTTGGTTCTTTTAACACCACCCCCCTATGCATATGGCCAATGGCTCCGCTGAGTGCTGTGGGCAGAATCACAGCAAGACTAGTTCCAAATGCAACTCTAATTGCAATTGTTATATCTGTTCCTAATGATGTAAGTAGAAAAAATTGGATAGGTATCATTATAAAACCCCCACCTACACCTAATAAACCTGAAATAAAACCAACAAATACACCTGTAAAAAGTAATATAGTAATATATAATAAAAAATCCATGTTAACTCCAAATATCTATTCTACAAATCATTTTAAAATCTGTTTTTATTTTATATAATAGAAATATATTATTTTATTTAAATTAAATAGTTTCCAATTAAAAATTTAAAAAAAATTATTTATTAAAAATAGTTTGATAGGACTTTAATATTATAGTAGATGTTTAAAAATGTGAATTTTTATAGAAAAGTATTTAATAATGAGAATATTTTATTTTTAAAAAATAATAGTAAAGGATTCTATTAAATATACAAAAATTTAATGTTTAACTAAACATATATAAAAGATAAATAAGTTTGGTTAAAGATTTATACTTCTCATATGGACTCTTAAACCATTTATATTGGATAAGAATATTTATTATTTAATTAGATAAAGAAATTTATATAATGGTGGTAGTTTGGATTTAAAGAAAATAAAAGGGATAGGCAGTCGTCAGGCAGATAAAATACTTTCAAGCTTTGGTAGTGAGAAAGAATTTATTGAAGCTGTAAAAAACTATGAAGTGGATCGTATAACAAGTATAGAAGGAGTAAGTCAGAAAAAAGCAATTCATATAATAAACAATATCCTAGGTAATCCAAGTAAAGAATTTCTTAAAACTGATCAAGCTATCCAAATATATGATGATATAATAGGTAGAATGCTTAAGTTTGCCAATACCAAATACTGTGAAAATAGGATACTTCTAATGAGTCCTCTTAAAAATCACACAAGCATCATGGAAAATATTGATTTTATTATGAAAGCTAAGCATTTAGTTAGCATACTACCATTAGATGAGTTAAGATTTTTACTTAAAAAAGTAGATTACCTGGAAGAACCCAAACCCATGTATGATCCATCAAATGCAATATTGGTTGAAACAAAAGAGGACTATCATCAACTTATTGATATGGGTCTTAACAGATACTGTCCAATAATAACAGGAGAAGAACTTGAAAATCCAGAAAACTTTGAATTTATTGTCTATGTATACAATGAAGGTTTAATGGAATTTGAATCCCAAAATATTGCAATGGTAAATAATTCATCAGAAATATATGAAATTATTCCAGAAGTGATATTATCATATTATAAAAAAAATTATTCAATAATACAAAATACTCTTAAAATAAAAAAAATATTAGGATATGATTCAATTCTTGGAGATGTTATTGAAATTATTGATTCTATAAAATCAGATAATATAGATGAAACAATTTTTGAAAATGCAGCAGAAGAATCTAAACGTAAAGCAGATTTAAAACTTGAAGAAGCAATTAAAAAAGTGGATCTTAAAGGTGATGAAATATTAGATCTTTTAAATGAAGGTATGCCTAAAAAGATACAATCAATATTTGATGAAGTAATAGCTGAAGCCATGAAAGAAGTGCGTAAAAATACAGGATGCTCATTTGATCCATTTATACAAAAATATCCAATTGAAATTGATAATGAAGAAATTGAAAGGATAAAGAAACAAGAAATATCCAAAAAATATGTAAATGCACATGAAGAAAATGTGAAAGCTGCTAAAACACTTTCAAAAATGAAACCCCTAGTAGAAAATGAAATACATGAGATTTTACTTTTTGACTATGAATTTGCACTGGGATGTTTTGCATATTATTATAATTTAAATCCTCCTGAAATTGGAAATGGATTTAGTTTCCATAATGGTATACATCTAAACTTAGCATTAGAAAACAGTATAGAAATTCAAAAAATAGATTATACATTAGAATCACCCCACAATGTTGTACTCTTAACAGGAGCTAATAGTGGTGGTAAAACAACACTTCTAGAAACCATCGCTCAAATTTGTATAATGTCACAAATGGGACTTCCAGTATGTGCAAGCCAAGCACGTGTTAAACTTGTTGATGAAATTTATTTCTTCACAAAAAAACGTTCATTAGATGCAGGAGCATTTGAATCATTTTTAAAAACTTTTATACCAATAGTAACCCTCGATACAGATAAATTAATATTATTAGATGAATTAGAAGCCATAACAGAACTTGAAGCAGCAGTAAAAATTATATCAAGTTTCATGGATTTTATAAGGGAATCAAATTCCCTTGCAGTGATTGTAACACATATGGCTAGGGAAATATTAAAATATACCAATGTACGGGTAGATGGAATAGAAGCTAAAGGTTTAGATGAAAACTATAATCTCATAGTAGATAGAACACCACGCATGGATTATTTTGCAAGAAGTACACCTGAACTTATATTAAGAAGAATGTATGAAAAAACAGATGATAATAAATTAAAAGATATATACAGACAAGTTCTAGAAAAATTTTAACAATATTAATATTATTTAGATAAAAATAATATTCTAGATCTTTATTTTTTTAAAAACATGGAAATATAAAAGG
The DNA here is from genome assembly GCA_028700095.1 of Methanobacterium sp. GTDB lineage: Archaea > Methanobacteriota > Methanobacteria > Methanobacteriales > Methanobacteriaceae > Methanobacterium_B. The sequence continues at coordinate 6,667 of JAQVTJ010000082.1, forward strand.
AATATTATTTTTTTGATATTGTGATTATTGGATTTTATTGTATAAATTATAAATATGGAAATTATTGTAAAATCATAAGAAAAATAAGTTTATAATAAGAATGGCCGGCAACGTCAAAAGCTTCCCATAGCCACTAAGCCACAGTACAACCAAAAACGCAGGAAGACTTTACTTCTGGGATCGAAACGAGACCAGGTGTAACCCCACCGCTATGGCCGCCGAACCAATGATAATTATATTTATAAAAATTTTGTAATTACTATTTTTTTAGAATCTAAATTAAATAATATTAATAAGTGTGTATATGGGTATTTTATGATAAGAATGGCCGGCAACGTCAAAAGCTTCCCATAGCCACTAAGCCACAGTACAACCAAAAACGCAGGAAGACTTTACTTCTGGGATCGAAACGAGACCAGGTGTAACCCCACCGCTATGGCCGCCG
>JAQVTJ010000083.1 GCA_028700095.1 Methanobacterium sp.
ATAACCTCCTATTCGGAATATGATAGTACCTATAAGGATTATAATACTGCTCTTCAATAATTTTTGCATAATCCATGTTATATGTAGAACTATTTATTGCTATGCCTTAATTTTATAATGAAAAATTATTTTTCCCAAAATATATTATAAATAGAAATCTCTTAGGATTGGATAAAAATTTGGGGATTTAAACTGCTTTTTCTCCACTTTCACCAGTACGAATCCTAATAACTTCATCTATGGGGGATATGAATACTTTTCCATCACCAATATCTCCTGTATGGGCTTTAGAAATTATTGTTTCAATTATATTTTCTATATTCTCTTCTTTAGTAACAATTTCAATTTCAGTCTTTGGAAGAAGATCAACTTTATAGTCATGCCCCCTATAACTTTCTGTTATACCTAATTGTCTTCCTCTTCCACCTACTTCTTTAACAGTTAAACCATAAGAACCTATTCTTTCAAGAGCTGCTTTAACTTCTTCTAATTTATCTGGTCTTATGATGGCAACTATTTTTTTCATAATTACACCTCAATAATCCGTATTATGATTTGTTATGCCAATATACTCATTTATATTTATTCATAACCCTCTATAATTGGATTGTTCTTAAAAGATTATATAATAACTTTGAACATTACATTTAATTTTAAACATTAAATCTTAATGATATTTTCGGAAATAAAACATAGAGTTCTTTTAATAAAATATTTCTATAAAATTAATTTAAAAAATAAATAAATGGTAATGGTAAATGTAGGTGAATTATTTTAAAAAAATTTTAATATATTCTTAATTTCTATAAATCTTTATATTATGATAATCGAATATTTAGATCTTTAAATTTCTATCTAAATTTGTTAGCATTTAATAAAATTTAAATAATTAATTAATGGAATTAAAAGATTCCATTAATATTTGATTGGTGCTTCTAAACCTGCCATTTTAACTCCTGTAAGTATAGATGACTCAATAGTAAGTGCTCTTAAATCATCTTTCTCAAGTTTTAAGATGTCAGTATTTCCAGCTTGTTGTGTAAGCATTACAGCTTCTTCAGTCATTGCATTTATATAACGAGCAACTCGTTTACCTGATTCAAAATAATCTAAACGTTTTCTAAGCTGGGGTTTTTGTGTTGCTATACCTTTTCTACATGTTCCAGCATAACACATCTGACACACTCTACAACCTATAGACACAAGGGCAGCTGTAGCTATATAAGCTGCATCAGCCCCTAATGCTATGGTTTTTGCAACATCAGCACCATTTCTTATACCGCCTCCAGCAATAAGGTTCACTTTTTCCCGTAGATTAATCTGTTTTAAGGCTTCATCTGCTTCAACTATTGCTGCAATGGTAGGAACCCCAGAATGCTCAGTAACAATATCTGGACCTGCACCTGTTCCTCCTTGCATACCATCTACAACTATTATATCTGCACCTGCCTTTGCTGCAATTTTCACATCGTCCCTTACACGTCCAGATGTGAATTTAACAATGATAGGAATTTTCCAATCTGTTATTTCACGAAGCTGAGATATTTTCATTGAAAGATCCTCTGGCCCAACAATATCCATATGACGTGCAGGGCTTAAGGCATCTGTTCCTTCAGGTATCATTCTGATACGAGAAACATCTGCTGTAATTTTTTCCCCTAATAAATGACCTCCCATTCCTGACTTTGCACCTTGACCTATTTTAATTTCTACAGCCTCAGAGTTGTTCAGATATTCAGCAGACACACCAAATCTTCCCGATGCATATTGTGCTATGAGTTTAGATGCATATTTCCTTTCTTCAGGCAACATTCCACCTTCACCTGTGTTTGTTGAGGTTCCAGCAAGTGTAGCACCTATTGCAAGTGCTATTTTTGCTTCTTTACTCAATGCCCCGAATGACATGGCAGCTATCATTATGGGTGTATCCAATACTAATGGATTTTCAGCATATCTAGCTCCTAATGTAACTTTTGTATTACATGGTTCACGATATTTATCTATGGGAGGTCTTGAAACCTGTGCAGGTAAAACAACAAGGTCATCAAATGTTGGAATTACCCTTGTTGCTCCACATCCCCTAACTTTATAGGATCCTTGTGTTGATTTTCTACCTATCTCAACAATATCTCCCAATGACCAAACATTTCTTCTATCTTCGGGAACAGCATTTACTTCAATTGCATTATTTGGACACATTTCTTCACATATTCTACATCCAACACAGTTTTCATGATGAAGTGGATAAGGTTCATCATTAATAATTTCATAAACATTATGGGGGCAGTTATTAACACATGAATAACAGTTTTTACATAGTTCTTCTTCTCTGTTATCACACATATACCAGCAGCATCCTGGTCTGTCAAAATTTCTTCTGCAGAGGCTATGGTTCCTTTCAACTTTAAATGGCAATTAAACCCTCCCATTTCCATTATTTAATTTTTTAAGTGGTGTAAAAACGTTACAAGCCGCATATTTGGTGCCGGCAGCTTTTATTACATCTGTAGTGTTATTGGTTATTATTGCTTCAGGTTTCCAAGCTTCTGAATCACTTTTATCAATAATAACTACATTTTCTACTAAATTTTCAGATAAGGTATAATTTAAAAGTGCTGTTGCAACACCACCATTTTGACCTTTAATCATTGGTGCTTTTGCAGACAATATTTCGATATAATCTACCAATGGTTTTTTATCAGCTTTTTTGCTTAGAATATCATCAGGTATATAAGTTCTTGGACATGCAACATAACATAGATTACATCCTTCAGGACATTTTCCATTTAATTGGGGTTTTCTATCTTGGATTTGGATTATTTCTTCGGGACATACATAATTACAGGCACCACAAAGTACACATGCTCCAATATCAATCACATCTCCTTTAAGATCCTGAAATTGACATTTTAAAACTTCTTCAATGTATTTTTCTGGAGGCATTTGTCTCCTATAAATAACAGGCCTTCCAACTCTTTCCCTTTTAGTTATTTCTTCTAAATTTTCTTTTTTCTTTTTATTAGCAAGTTTTTTAATTATTTGAATCCCGGATTCTTCAATGGCTTTGGTTTTTATATACTTATGTTGTTCAGCATTTCTAACTAGTTCCAAACCCTTATCTGTTCTGATTATAATGGTTGACCATCCTTTTTCAGATCCAACAGAACCAATAGAGACATCTGAAAGTTCAGACGTGAAATCCATACATATATTACAATTTTTACGAATGCATGATTTAGCTTTCTCAATGGGTATTTTAAATAATTTTTCTTCTTCTAAATAGAACCATAAAAAATTTTTTTCTATTCTACATTCTTTAACATTGTTTATATCAATATTATTTTCTTCAAGTAGTTTTTTCATATAACTGTAAGAAAAGTTTTCCATGCAAAATAGTCCTATTTTAATGTCAATGGGTGTTTCTCCAAGAATATCTGAGGATTTTTCTAGTTTAGCAGCTGCTATCATATGACAAGGTGTTCCAACCATAGCTACTTTTCCTGGTTTTGTGGTTGTTTCTACCATTTCATCCCTCCTCAGAATCTTTACCATAAAATGGCCTATTAAAACGTGGAACTATTTTTTTAAAGGAGTTATAGTCATGTTCTTCCAGGTTAAAACCATAACTTGGAAGTAATTCTTTAAGTTCATTTTCATCTTGGATTGTTAATTTTTCAATTTTAGCATTTTTACCAAGACTTTTTATATTACCCTTAACATATATTGCGCCCCTTATTATTGATTCACCAGCATCATCAGAAATATCGCCTAAAACAATTATACGACCACCCATCATGAACAATCCACTCATAAACCCTGAATTTCCACCAACTATTATGGTGCCATTTTTCATGATCTCTCCTGTTCTTGAACCAACATCCCTTTTAACAACAACTGTTCCGCCGTATATTCCCTGCCCCACGCCGTCACCTGCAGATCCATCTATAATTACTTCCCCTTCGGTCATATTATCTGCAGGGAACCAACCTGCATTTTCTTTAATATGTATTTTTGCGCCATGTATCATTGTACCTGCAAAATAACCAGCTGAACCTTCTATAATAAGTTCAATAGGATCTATTAATCCTGCTGCAAGATAATGCATTGCATTGGGATTTTTAATAGTTATTTTATCATTTTTTGTTGCAGCTTTTTTAATGGTACGATTTACTTCTCTTGGTGGTTGGTGCTCAGCATTGATTATAAATTCACTCATATAAATCACCTAATTTCCCAAATAATTGTTGAAATTATACTTAATTCATATTCTTTAAATTGTGTAAGCCCTGGTTTCTCCAGGAGATATTTGGTCTATATCATGCGTGTCCATCACTTCACGGAGAGAAACTTCTTCTGAAGCTATTGCAAAAACTTCGTTATTTTCAGCCATAACTCCAGGTCTAAGCCCCAGTTGATCCTTTGCTATCCCAACACCATCCGGTGTTCCCACTATATAAGAAAATGGTCCGTCCATGTCTTTAACAGACTGTTCAAGTGCTTCTTCAAGCCCATATCCCTTTGAAAGCTTGTCTGCTATATAATGCACTATACATTCTGTATCATTGTTGGTTTCAAATATATGGCCTTTACGTTCTAGTGGATCTCTTATTTTCCAATAATTTGTTATTTGACCATTGTGAACTACAGTTATATCTGGTATAATATAGCTTTGGAAGGGGTGTGCATGATATCTATCAACAAGGCTTTCTGTTGAAAATCTAGTGTGACCTATTCCATGTGTTCCCATTTTAGATTGGGTATCATATCGGCTTGCTATATCTTTTACTAGACCAATATCTTTTATCATTTCAAATGAATGAGCTCCATTAAGTACCATAACATCTTTTATCTTGTCTATATCCATTATAAGTGGTTTTAGTTTTGAAAAAGTGTTTAATTCAATTTTACATCTGTATATTATATAATTTTCAACTGAAGGGATTATTTCCTCTTTTTTAATAGGTGTTGCTATATTTACTGTTTTTTTCACGGATTCTAGAAGACCTTGTTTTTCTTTGACTTCAATGTTTAAAAGGTATTCATTTTCTTCCAATCCAAGACCGCCATATATTGCATAACCTGCAGAATCCGGACCTCTGTGTTGTAATGCATCCAACATATTTGTGAGATTATCACCTACTGGATGAAGTTTCTTATCTTTAAATACAACTCCTGCTATTCCACACACTTCAACACCTCCTTAATGAAGTACTCATGAATCATTGTATTATCTGTTATTTCGGGATGAAATGCTGTGGCAATATATTTTCCAGATGCCACTGCAATAATTTTATCCTTAAGTTTAGAAAGTACTATTCCATCTTGTAATTCTTCAACATAAGGTGCTCTTATAAACACTCCCTCATATTTACTGTCGAAAATTTTAATTTCTTCTTCAAATGATGCTTTTTGACCACCAAAACCGTTTCTTTTAACTTTCATATTTATAAGGCCAAGTAATGGCTGGTCATAATCTGTTTCTGATGCAAGCAATACCATTCCGGCACAAGTTCCTAATATAGGGATGTTTTTATTAATTATAGCCTGTTTCATGCCAGTTTTTTCCATTAATTTACCAATTACTGTGCTTTCTCCTCCAGAAATAATAAGTCCATCACATTTTAAAAGATCCGAAATTTTTTTAACCTTTAATACCTGTGATTTAATACCTATTTTTTTAAAAGATTTGATAGTGGCTTCAAAATGTTCTGAAACATCACCTTGTAAGTCTAAAATTCCTATGCTTATCATTAAAATTTCATCTCTCTTAAGAAAGTTATTCATATCTTTTATTTTACTCTTTCTACATTGTAAGGTAATTATATTTGATGAGTATATCATATAAATTTACCGGAACATATTTTCCGAAAACAAACCTAAAATAATGGATATTGAAATATAAATATTAAACTAATATTTTTATATACATTGTTCATAATTCAGAGTATACTTCTGTTTCTAACTGAACACTTATATAAACTTTGTCAAACATTTAATTCATAAATTTCTAATAATTAACATAAATTAATATACCATTATTAACAAAGTAGATTCAATTAATTTTTATAAAAAAAAACATGATATAAAAAAAATTTTACTAGAAACATTTAAAGAGTAATAATTTAATAAGGAGGCCCAAACAGTGGATAATAAAATAATTTTATTAGTAATAGTTTTAGTAGCTGTAGCTGGTATTGGGGGGAGGGTATTTTGTTGAACTTTACCAAGGATCAGGAAATTTCTCACTTAATGTAACTAATAATACGCCTGTAAACGATACTTTAGATCATAAAGCTCTAAATATAACACCAACTAAAAATAACACCAATAAAACAAACAATACACCTGCTAAAAATAATAGTAGTATTATTTTTTAAATGATTTTAATTTATATTAAGATCATTTAATTTTTTCTCTTTTTATTGGATCTCCAAAAAAAAGAACTCTTTTTAAATAAAAAATTTAAAAGGAATATTCCTTAGATATGGTGAGCATTTTATATATTTATTTCAGCCATAACCTCATCAGTTGTTTTCTTTACAGATTTAGCAGCTTTTAAAAATGCTTTTCTTTCTTTTGCAGTCATAATTATTGGAATTATTCTTTCTATACCGTTTATACTTAATTTAACAGGAACTCCTAAACATACATTTTCAACACCTTCTATTTCACTTTCTAGAAATGCGCTGACTGTTAATATTTTCTTTTCATTATTCAAGATAATACTAACAATATTTGAGATTGCAAAGGCAGGCCCATATTCTGTTGCTCCTTTTTTTCTAATAACATAGTTACCTGCATTTTTAACCTTTTCAACTGTTTTATCCATGTCAAAGCCATCATAATCCTTAAAATATTTAAGTAATATTCCCCCTATTGATGTTGAACTCATAATTGGCACCATGTTATCACCATGTTCACCCATTACTCTTGTGTGAATTTCACTAACATGGATATTAAAATGTTGGGAAATTAAATTTTTAAGTCTAAGTGAATCTAAATGATTTCCCAGACCAAAAACTTTATTTTTATGGAACCCGGAAGATTTTAACGCAACATATGTCATTACATCCACAGGATTTGTTACAACTAATATTATTGAATCTGGTGCAAATTTTGCAATGGCCTTTGAGTATTCTGCAACAACCTTTGCATTGGGTATGGCAACATCCATCCTAGACATTTCAAGCCCTCTTGGCCGCCCTGCACTTAAAACTACAATATGAGAACCTTTAACATCTTCAAAATTACAAGAGGCAGTTATTTTAATATTGACATCCTTGACAGCTAGTGCATCATACATATCCATTGCTTCACCTTCAACTTTATCAATACTTTCTTTTCGTGAGATAAGCACCAACTCATTTACAGCATTTTCTTCAGCTAAACTAAATGCTGCTGCTTTTCCTACTCTACCTGACGCACCAATTACACTAACTTTCAACAAATACCTCCCTTTTCACTTATTATTAAAATTTTTAATATGATAATTACTAACCCTGTTTAATTTACTTTATATGTTAAGCTAAAAAAAATTTAATAATAATTAATTATAGCACATATTTTTAGGAGAGAAAGTTTTATTAAAAATTTTAGTTTTTTTCGA
>JAQVTJ010000084.1 GCA_028700095.1 Methanobacterium sp.
TATTTGATATTTTTTTTTATAATAAAATAAAAAAGGTATATTATATAAAAATATAGATTAAGTTATATAATTTCTAAAAAAAAAAATTTTTATTTATATTTATATTTTTGAGGAAAATCTTATGAAAATCCCATGTATTATTGATGAATCACTTTATAGAATGGAAGCTGTTAGATGGAGAAAAAGAATGGGTTTACTCCAACCAATTGGAGGTGTTATTGTTATATTACCATGTAGTATGAGAAAACCTTATTCAACGTCTAAATCCCATACAATTTTTATGAGAGCAACAAAAAATATACAGGAAGCTATTTTAACCTCACCCTTTGGTGTTTGTCCTCGTGAAATGGAACGTACATATCCTATACAATCATATGATACATCAACCACAGGAACCTGGTCAAAAGAAGAGATAGATGTAACAGGAGAATGTTTAAAAGATTATGTTAAAGACAAAGATGTTATAGCTCATGTATCAGGTGGTTATAGAGAAGTGTGTGAAACATATTTGGATGATGCCATATACACCTGTAATGATGGTAGAACCACCTCATGGGATTCTATGGATAATCTTAAAATGGAAGTTAAAAAATATCCAAGGGTTAAAACCAAGGAAAAACGGTTGAATGGATTTAGATCCATTGCAAGATATCAGTTTAAAACTACTCAAGCAGATTTATTAATTCCAGAAGGAACTAAAGCTGTTGGAAGATTCACTAAAAGAATGTTATATGAAAAAGAACAAATTGCAACATTATCCTTTGAAACAGGTTTATATTCTCTTAATTTAAAAGGTGGCCAGATATTAAAGGAAATTGGTGTAAATTGGGTTGAAATTGATTTTGATATGAAAACTAATACACTTTTCAATCCAGGAATAGATAATGCAGATCCTAATATAATACCCAAAGATGAGGTTGTAATTTTAAGAAACAATGAAGTAGTGGGTGTGGGTAAAGCTGTATTAAATGGTGAAGAAATGGTTAAATCCACTAAAGGTGTGGGTGTACGTATAAGGCACAGAGTTAAATAATCCTGATATAATATAATAATTTTTATTAAAAAAATTTCTTTTTTAATATAAAGTATAAATAGCATAAATATGAAAAAATAGATGTACTTTATTTTATTTGAAATTAATATAAAAAAAAATATATTAGGAATAAATTTTCGAGGGAATATATTATGTCAGAAGAACTAGTAGAAAAATTAAAAACAGCACTTTCATCAGTGGCAGATCCACATATGGGAGTAAGTATTGTGGAAATGGGACTTGTAACTGGAATTGAAGCTGATGAAGAAGCAAAAACAGCTAAAATTACAATTACACCTACTAACCCTGGATGTATGAGTGCCGCAAACATGGCCATGCAAGCAAAAACTGCTGCTGAAGCTCTTGATGAAATAGATAAGGCAGAGGTTATTGTTGAAGGTCATATGATGGCTGATGCAATCTGTGATATGGTAAATAAATAATATATAAAAAAAAATTTTTTTTTTTATATGATACATTGGAATATTGCAGCCATTGTTGGTGTTTCTGGTGTGGGTAAAACTTCACTTTGTACCTGTGCAGCAAAGGTTCTAGGATATAGATATGTGAACTATGGAAATTTAATGTTAGATGTGGCTCGATCTCTAGATCTTGCTCTAAATCGTGATGAACTGTTTAATTTAGATATTAAAGTTCAAGAAAGCATCTGGAAAACTGCTGCTTATAAGATTAAAGATATGCAATTATCTTCCAATAAGATACTTGTTGATCTGCATGGTGTAGACCAATCTAATATTGGTTATATCATATCTCTTCCAATTGGAATCATATCTCCAGATATTATAATCATAGTTGAATCATCATATGAAAATATAATTTACAGAAGAAGATCTGATAAAATCCGGAATCGTAGATTGGAAAGTTTGGAATATATAATGGAATATATGAATATTTTAAGAATGTCAATGGTAGCATATTCTGTAATTTATGGATCTAATTTAGTTATACTTGAAAATGATGATTTTAAAATATGTTTAGATGAAATCGTTAAAATTCTATGTTAAAATTATTAAATATAAATATAAAAAAAATTAGAAAAAATAGAATGTAATATTTTTAGATGTTTCTTTTTTTATATTTATGGAATTTTATATTTTTTAAGAGAAAAGGATATATATGATGGAGTTTAAATCTTGAATCTACCCGAATATTCCATTGGACTATTTTGGTTTTATAATATAAAAAACATCCTTTTTTTTATAATATAATGTATGGGGCCCGTGGCTCAGGTGGTAGAGCGCACGGCTGATAACCGTGAGGTCCTGGGTTCGAATCCCAGCGGGCCCATTAAATTTTTATTATATAAATTTTTTATACAATTTTTTTTAGAATAATATCCTTAACAAGTAGGAAATAATTTAAAAACTAATATTTCTTTTTTATTAATTGTTGTTAAGAATGGGTTGTATTATATTATTTTTTCAAAAAATTTATATTTTATTAAAGAGAAAATATTTAGTTGGAGCAATTGTGTATAAAAAAAGAAATTTTCTAGGTATGGAGTATATATTTTTTCCACATTTTATTTACCTTATTTTTTTTTATTTTTAAAATAAAATCCCAAGTTATTATAACATTAACATATATTTAATTTTTAATTGAGATATGTTGTTAATATTAGAGTTTTGCTTTTATTTCCATTATTTCATCTAATAGTTTGGGGTTTTTAATTCCGGGTGTGTCTTCTATTTCAGAATTTATATCTAAATAGTTTAAAGGTTTTCAAGTGTTTTTGTATCATTAATATTTTGTGGATTTATTCCTCCGGTTAGGAGGATTTTTATATTAGGATTTATATTTTTAGCTATTTTAACAGCTTCTAATATTATTGGTGTGGGAATTTGGAATGTTGTGTCTTTGCTTTTAATTTGGTTATTTAAAAGTAATCCATCACATGTTTTTGCAAAGTTTTCAATTTCTTTTAATTTGGAAATGGAAAATTTATTATTATTTTTTGTGTCCATGGATTCTGGGGATATTTCAATAGCACGTATAATAGTAATATTTCTTTCAAGAGGTGTTCTTTGGAAACTTTCTATCCATTTTAAATATTTTATTTGGTTATATGTAAGAGAATGTAACTCCACAGTTCTTATTCCTGTTTTTTTCATTTTCATTACAACTTCTTCAGGATTATCTGGTTCTAATACAAGAACTGCTCTATTTTTTTCTTTCATATTAGAAATTATGGTTATAATTTCTTGTAGTGTTACAAATCTCTTAGATTTTCTAATGTTAACAAATCCCATAAGATTAGTACCAGATGTTTCACATTTAGAAACATCTTCTAACCGGGTTATACCGCAGATTTTAATTTTCATTTTTTCTAACAATCCTTGAACTTTTATTATTATTTTGGTTTGACTGCGTTTAACATTGTATTATTATTATTATAATAATAATAATAATAATCCCGGGGTTTTTTTGCTTTTTTAAAGATATGTCCTTTAGAAATTTTATCCACAAGTACTAAAACCGGATTTTTATATATTTAATTTATCATTTTAGGGATTTTTTTTTCTATTTTCAGATATTTTTTTTAAAATTAAAATGTCTGAAGATAATAATATATATGGGCAAGTTTCGCAGTTATTTTTCAAGTTTTATATTAAAGTTATTGAATGTTTCTATAGTTTATATATCCTATAAATATATCCACACCTAACATCCATAAATGAAAAATATTTCTATACTCATATTATAAATAATAAGTAATACATTAAAGTGCTTTTTAAAGCTTTAGAGTATGAATCTGTACATATATTTATATAATTTAAGTATATATAAATTAAATTGTGAGAATAAATGTGGGACAGAATAAAACATAATTTTGAAAGATTTCCTGCACGTATGGCTGTAGCAAGAAAAATAGTTGAGCTAGGATTAAGAGTGGGGGATAATGGTAAAATATATTGTGGAGATGTTGAAATTAGTGATGTGGCCCTTGCAAGATCAGTTAATGTAGATAGAAGAGCAATCAAATCCACTGTTGAGGTTATACTTGCAGATCCCAAGTTAGCAGAAATATTTAAGAATATATTTCCAGCTGGAACTTTGTTAAAAAATATTGCAAAGAATTTAGGATTTGGTGTTGTGGAAATTGAAGCAGAAGCTGAAAATCCTGGAATACTTGCTAGATCAACAGAACTTATCTCAAAAAAGGGAATAAATATAAGACAAGCACATGCAGGGGATCCTGAGCTTGAAGAAAATCCAAGACTTACTATTATAACAGAAAAACCTATTGAAGGAAAGCTTATAAATGAATTTCTAAATATACCTGGTGTTAAAAAAGTATCAATATACTAAAAAATGTACTAACAAAAAATAGTAAACCACATTCTAATTTTTAGAATAATCATAAAAATGTAAAAATAAACCTTTAAAAACAAGAAAAAATAAAATATCAATTAAGATATTTTATTTAGTTATCTTCCTCATCTAAAACTTTTAAAAGTTCATCCCATGCTGCGAGGGATTCTTTAGCTTGTTCAGGAGATAATACTTCTATAGCGTATCCTGAATGTACTAAGACATGGCGACCTATTTCTATGTCTCCGACTAAGTCTAATTTAGCCTGCTGTCTTACTCCACCAAAGTCTACTGTTGCTACGTTATCTTCTATTCCAACTATTTCAGCTGGTGCTGCTATACACATATCTACATCTCCTCCATTAAATAATTTTATATCTAAATCATATTAGATAGATATATTTCTTATTATTTACTTAAATTGATATTATATTATTTGCTTTAATTATATAAACATTATGTTATTTTTGGAGGAAATGTATTATGAATATAGTGGTTATAGGCGGAGGATCAGCAGGTAGAACAGCAGCAATTGAAGCAGCAGCAATTGGGGAAAATGTCACCCTAATAGAAATGGATAAAATTGGAGGTAAATGTCTTAACACCGGTTGTATGGTAGTATGTGGCCTTAATGATGTTGCTCGATTTATAAAAGATGCCCAGATATTTAATCAAAATGGAATTATAAGCACAAACCTTAAAATAGACTTTGAAAAAGTATCAGAAGGAATAATAAATACAACAAATAAAATAAGAGAAGTTATAACCTCGGAAACAGAAAAAGCAGGGGTTAATATTGTTTATGGTAATGCAGAGGTAAAAGAAGGATTTGTGTTGGTTGATGATAAAAAATATCCCTATGATAAATTAATAATTGCCACAGGTTCCTATGCATTTATTCCCCATATAAAAGGTGTGGAATATGCTAAATTATATAAAAATGTGTTGGATTATAAAGAAATTCCGGAAAAATTGATTATTATTGGAAGCGGAACCATAGCAACAGAATTTGCAGGTATTTTCTCGGCTCTGGGATCTAAGGTACATATATTATCCAGGGGTAGTTTCTTGAAAAAAGTTGACCCGGATATTAAAGATTATATTGTTAAAAAACTTCTTAAAGAAGTTGAAATACACCAGAATCTTAGTGTAAATGAAATATATTCTGATGGTGTTTTAACAAAATTAGGACGTATAGAGGGTGATGTTCTTCTGGCAGTGGGTATGGTTCCTAATTCAGAAATTGTAAAAGATCTAGTTGAAACAGGAGCGAATAGTGAAATAATTGTAAATAAAATGATGGAAACAAGCCATCCTAATATTTATGCTGCAGGTGATGTTGTTGGAAGTATAGGAACTACTCCAGTTGCAAGAATGGAAGGTGTGGTTGCTGCTAGAAATGCATGTGGAATTAGTGCACAGGTAGATTATAGATATATTCCTTCGTCAATATCATTATACTATGATGTAAGTTATATAAATACTGATGAAAAGGGGGTTGAAGGATATATACCGGGTTCAGCAGGTCCTGGTGCATTTTGGAATGTTCTTAATAGAGAAACAGGAATAACTAAAGCTGTTGTAGATATTGAAAATGGAGGTATTAAAGGTGTTTCTTCTATATCTCCATCTGCACGTACTATATTAGCTTATATATCTAAATTTATGAGGGATAATAAAAAAATATATGATTTTGAAGATTTTATAGAATCTCATCCATCAACAGATTCTGTATATAAATTAATGAGATATTTCTCTAAATATGAATAATATAATAGTATAATTAAAAATTTTTTAGATAGTAGGATGGTGGTTAAAATATCGGATAGAGAATCTTTAAATAATAAAGAAAGTATTGTTTTAAAATCATTTAATGAAATAACAAAATTCCATGGTCATATATGTCCAGGATCTGCTATTGGATATAAAGCTTCACAAGCAGGTTTAACTGAACTTAAATCTAATAATTCACAAGATGAAGAGCTTGTTGCAATTGTTGAAAATGATAGCTGTGCAGTTGATGCAATACAAGTAATTACAGGTTGTACATTTGGTAAAGGTAATTTAATATTTATGGATCATGGTAAACAAGTTTATACATTTATTAATAGAACAACTAAGGATGCTGTGCGTGTGTCTTTAATGGATTCATTTAGTGTAGATATTTTAGCTCCTAAACTTGGTAAATTAAGATTTAAAGTAAATAACGGAACTGCAAATGAATTTGAAAAGGCAGATTTGAAAGAAATGATTCATGAAGTTTCCAATGAGATTTTAGAAATTCCATATAATCAAATGTTTAATGTTGAACATGTTAAAGTGGATATTCCAAAGAAAGCCAGTATTTTTACATCGATAAAATGTTTTAAATGTGGTGAAATGGTTTCAGAACATAGATCCCGAGTAAAAAATGGACAAATAGTTTGTATACCATGTTTTAAAAAATAAAACAAAAACACTTTAAATGTTTTTTTTAAAGTAATATTATGTTGTTGTCATTATAGTAGGCTTAAAATTATAATATAAAAAACTAAAAAAATGTCTGTAAAAGCAAAATTTAAACTGGAATTATTTATTATCTTATGGGTTTTATATGGTGTTTAAAGGAGTATTTTTGCCTTTAAAATAATTTAACATTGTTTTTTTTTGGGCCTCTATTATTTTTTTGGGTGTTGGAAAATTGTTTAGTGAAAAAATATAGAGTGGTATAAAAGTATTTAACCTGTATGTGGTGAAAATGAAAATTTTTAAAATTTTCAGATTATGTAAAAAAACTAAACTCACATTTAATGAATTTACATAAAATATATACATAAAACAGGAAAAAGGCATTGTTTACTAATTGTATTTTTTAGAAAAATTTATCTACAATATAATGTTACACTGCCTAAAAAAAACTTATAAAGACCTAAAAAAAAGATTTATGTCTGTATCAGACATAACTATATTCTCCCTGAAGATCCGCAGAAATCATATCCCAATCTTCCGCTTTGAAACCCCAGTATTTTACTGTTATAGGTGATATGAACCCCCATGCATTATAGCTTTTTGTATCTCCGTTTTTTAAAGTTATTATTCCGGCTATATTCCATTTTCCAATTTTTCCTGAGGGTACTTCAATCCAAAGTTGC
>JAQVTJ010000085.1 GCA_028700095.1 Methanobacterium sp.
CTATGATTGAACCATTAGCATATTTTACTTCAACAGTAAAATTCTCTAAAGGAACTCTCTCATTATCATCAAGGTCAAGATCCACTATGAATCCTGCTTCATTGCCATCAGTAACTACATCACTGATGTATAGTGAAACCGCAAAAGCGCTATTGCTTCCAAGCAATAAAATTGATATAAGAAAAACGCTTAATAGTACACTTTTATAACTAGTTTTTATCTTCATTTTCTTTGTCTCTAAATATTAGTTAATTAAAAATTAAGGCACAATGCTTTATAAATATTTTCCAAACCTCACATTTTAATCAAAAATGGCACATTTTTTAAAAAAAGTAATACTAAAATAACAACTAATGATTAAAGATATTATATTATCCAGCATTAAACAATTATGGATAATTCAATTTTTATCTTAATTAAACAATTCTTTAAAACTTTTATTTTGAAAATCTTTAACTGATAATATCGGATTTTTAATATACCATTTTATATTTAAAGTTTTGTCATTCCAAATTATTCCACTTTCACTTTTTTTATTATAATATTTAGTGCATTTATAATTCATTATAGTATTATTTTCAAGAGATAAAAAACCATGCGCAAATCCAGAAGGAATATACAATTGTTTTTTATTTTCATCAGATAAAATTATTGAAAAATGTTTACCAA
Source organism: Methanobacterium sp. (assembly GCA_028700095.1). Classification (GTDB taxonomy): domain Archaea; phylum Methanobacteriota; class Methanobacteria; order Methanobacteriales; family Methanobacteriaceae; genus Methanobacterium_B. The sequence goes on from JAQVTJ010000085.1 coordinate 670, forward strand.
AAGTTTTTGAATTTTTTCTTAAATCAATTATAACATCAAATATTTTTCCTTTTATTACCCTTATTAATTTTCCTTGTGAATATTTTCCCAATTGAAAATGAAGTCCTCTTAAAACCCCTTTTTTTGAACAGCTTTCATTTTCTTGGACAAATTTAGGCAATTTATATTTTTTTTCGCTAAAACTTTCAAAAAAGTAACCTCTTTCATCTTTATAAACTTCAGGAGTAAAAATTAATACTCCATTTAATTCACATTTTTCTTTTTTCATGATTTCTTATAAATTCAGAGGCAATAAACAGGCTTTCTATCGTTCCTGCATCACTCCAAAATCCTTCAATTTTTTTGTAATCCAATTTATTTTCTTTTATATACATATTATTAATATCAGTTATTTCATATTCTCCTCTATCAGATATTTTTAATTTTCTTATTTTATCATAAACTGTTTCATCAAATAAATAAAAACCAGTTACTGCATAATTTGTTTCAGGATTAGTTGGCTTTTCAATTATTTTTATTACTTTATTCCCATTTAATGTTGCAACTCCAAACCTATTAGGATTATTAACTTCTTTTAAAAAAATTCTTGCCCCTTCTTTAAAATCTTTAATTTCAAAATCATTTTCATAAATATTATCCCCCAATATTACTGCAATTTTTTCACCATCTGCAAAATCTTCAGTAATCTTTAATGCATCAGCTATTCCTAATGATTCCTCTTGAACACTATAACTTAATCTTATTCCTAATTCGTGCCCTGAACCTAATAACTCAAGAAAATGTCCAGCATGCCCTTTTCCAGAAACAATCATTATATCTTTTATACCTAAATTAATTAATCTTTTTAAAGGAAACATAATCATAGGCTCATTATAAATCGGAAGAAGATGTTTATTAGTTATTTTTGTCATAGGCAATAATCTTGTGCCCTTTCCTCCTGCTAATATTATTCCTTTCATTTTATTCACTTAAATATTCTTTTACAGCTTCTTTCCAATTTCTTAATTTTTCAATTTTATTATTATTCAAAATTGAATTTTTAGGTCTTATTGCTTTAGTTAAAAATTCCTCACTGCCACATTCAACTATTTTACATTCAGAATTGATAATACTTTTTATTTCACTAGCAAATTCAAACCAAGAGCAAAAACCAGAATTAGTTATATTATAAACACCAAAAGGCTTATTTTGAGTTATTAATAAAACAAGTGTTTTGCTTAAATCTTTTGTATAAGTTGGTCTGCCAAATTGATCATTTATTACTTTTATTTCTTTTTTTTCATTCATTAATTTTTTCATTTTTTCAATAAAATTAATTCCATTTTTTCCAAAAAGCCAAGAAGTTCTTGCTATGTAAAATTTATCTAAATTATAAATTAAATAATCTTCAGCCAACGCTTTTGTTACCCCATAATAATTTAATGGCTTTTTTACATCTTCTTCATCATAACTTTTTTTATTTCCATCAAATACATAATCAGTACTAATATGTATTAATATTATATTTTTTAATTTACAATAATCTGCAATGTTTTTAACTCCAATAAAATTTATATTATAACATAATTCTTTATTTTCTTCTGCTGCATCAACATTAGTGTAAGCTGCGCAATTTATTATTAAATCAAGTTTAATATCATTTAATTTTTCAAACTCTTCTTTTTTTGTAATATCTAATTCTTCTCTATCCATACAATATAATTGAAAATTATTTTTTTTTAATTCATCAATAATATCTTTTGCAAGCATACCTTTACTGCCAGTAATTAAAATATTCATTTAAGTTTCACCCACCATTCTTTATTATTTTTGTACCAATTAATTGTTTCTTTTATACCTTCTTCAAATTTAATCTTTGGCTCCCAGCCTAATTCTTTTTTAATTTTATTAGAATTAATTGAATATCTTAAATCATGCCCAGGTCTGTCTTTAACATACTCTATCATTTTTTCATCAAAACCCATTTCTTTTAATATTGTTTTTGCAATTTCAATATTAGATTTTTCAGAATCTCCTCCTATACAATAAGTTTCTCCTATTTTACCTTTATGGATTATTAAATCAATTGCTTTTACATGATCTAATACATGTATCCAATCCCTAATGTTTTGTCCATTTCCATAAAGTGGCACTTTTTTGTTCTGAATTAAATTTGTTATTATTAAAGGTATTAATTTTTCAGGATATTGATAAGGTCCATAATTGTTTGAACAATTTGATATTGTTATAGGTAAATTATAAGTTTTGTAAAATGTTCTAACTAAATGGTCTGAGCTAGCTTTTGATGCAGAATAAATTGAATTTGGAGTGTATTGAGTATTTTCGTTAAATTTTTCTTTTGATTCAAAATTCAATGATCCAAATACTTCATCAGTTGAAATATGATGAAATCTTATTTTATTTTTTAATGCAGCATTTAAAAGAGTAAAAGTTCCAAAAATATTTGTTTTTAAAAATTCTTCTTTATTATCTATACTTCTATCAACATGGGTTTCTGCAGCAAAATGGACTATTAAATTAACATCTTTAATTATTTTATTAACTAATAATTCATCACAAATATCCCCTTTTACAAATGTATAATTCTTATTTTTTTCAACATCTTCTAAATTTTTTAAATTTCCAGCATAAGTTAATTTATCTAAATTAATTATTTCATAATTAGAATAATTTTTTAGCATATATCTTATAAAATTAGAGCCTATAAATCCGCAACCACCAGTAACAAGGATTTTTATTAGTTTTTAACATTGATTTTTTATTTAAAAATATATCAATTTATATTTTTTTATCAAATCACAAAAACTTATTAAAAACATTTTTTATTACTTTAAAACAAATTACTCAAATATTATAAGAATTTACTTAAAAATACTACAAATCTTATATTTAAACCCAAAATGGCACAGTTTTTAAAAAAAGTAATACTAAAATAACAACTAATGATTAAAGATATTATATTATCCAGCATTAAACAATTATGGATAATTCAATTTGTATTCTTTTTTTTAGACATTTTCACAAGCATTAATATTAACGGAATAATACCTTTTAATAATTATGTAATAATAATTAATATTGCATTACTATTAAGCACGTTTTTAAAAAAAATTAACCATAAAGAAAAACTAATAATCTTCGTTTGGGGAATATTATTTCTAATAACATGGATATTATCAATCTTTAATTCCTACACTTATAACCAATTCTTCTTAATTAACTCAATAAGCCTAATAATATTCACAATATTAAACAAATACACAATAACTTTAGATAAAATATACAATTATTGCCAAAAAACGAACAAAAAATTATCAAAAATGTTTAACTTTCTAAACAATAACCCAGCATTTAAAAAATTTAAAAATAAATGTAATAAAATCTTTCCACAAACATTTACTTTATTAAATAAATGCAAAATTGCAATAAATAAGAAAAATTTAGCTTTCAAAAAAAAGATTAAATCCTTCTTCCTTAGCAAAGATAAAAGTAAGTGGAAAAACCTTTTTGAACCAATAGTTAAATACTCATTTTTAGTATTATTATTCTTAATAGTTATTGGAGGATTAGACTTTGACTTTCTTAACAATAACGCATGGTTCGCTTACATTGCAGGATTAATAACTAATTATCAATTACCTTTAATTATATTAACTATTGTTTGCGGCTTCTTCACATTCTACTTTAACAGAGAAACTCTAGAAAATACCATAGAAGAAGAACAATTAGCAGAAGAAAACGCTGAAAACAAAAGGGCAAAAGAATTCGACAAAAAATTTACTTTTCTAAGTAAATTTAATTTTAATTATGGAATAAAAAACGCATGGACAAACAAACAATACCTACTAACACTAATAAAAACAATAATAAGCCCATTAATCTTAATTGCAAGATTGCCATATATGTTCACCAAATGGAGCTACAAAGAAGGATGGAAATATAGTATAAGTTTAATCCTAATAGTAATTTTAGGATTTATATTAAGAATTTGGAACATTTTTTTTATATCTTATAATATAGATGAAGGAATATATAATATTTTATTAAATAATTTTAATATAGATAACTTATTACCAACATTAGATTCTGGAGCTATTTATTTGAGAAATTTTTTTTATACTTATTTAGTTATATTTTTTAATGTTTTTATAAAAAATACTTTAATTTCTATAAGATTTATTTCATTATTATTTGGATTAGGATTATTAATTTTGAGCTATTATTTTATTAAAAAGATTTCTGATAAAACAACTGCTTTAATTTCTTCATTTTTTTTAGCAATTAATAATTTTTTAATTTCATGTTCTATTCAAGGAAGATCATATATGACTATGTTTTTTTTTTATTTTTTATTTTTATATTGTATTTTTTTTAAAAATATAAAAACTCAAAAAGAAAAAATTATAATTATGTTTATTTCAGTTATACTTGCTTTAAATTATGAATATGTTTTTTTAGTTTTACCTTTATTAATTTTATTTTATTTTAAAACTAAAAATAAATTTTTTATTTTATTAATTATAATTATAAGTATTCTTTTTCTGTTTCAAGTTTTTTATATAACAAAAAGTGTTGAATATACTTTAATTAAAGATACTGTTTTTAATAAAAACAATACGAAACCCGTATTAGATTTAAATATTTTTGAACAAAAAAACATAGAAAATGGATATAACTCTTTAATTTTTTATTCACAAATATATTTTTACTTAATTATTTTTTTAATTTTAATAGGAACAATTTTTATAAAAAATTTTTATAATAATAAAATTATGAATTCCAAAATAAAATATTTGCTTTTTGTTTGTTTAATTCAATTAATATTTTTTTCTTTTTTTTTTAAAAGAGAATCAATAAGATATAGAGGATCAATAATTATATTATATATATTAATTATACCAATTTTATATTATTTATTAAATCATAAAAAAAAATTAAAATTAATTGTGAGTTTAATCATCATACTTATTTATTTTTTTACTCCTCTAAATATAAGTTATCCACCAAAAATTAATTATGAAAAACAAGAATATATAAATAATTATGATTTATTTTTATTAAATTTTAAAGATCCTTTAGGTTATAATTCTATTAATTATAATAATATTTTTTCTAATTATTCAGCAATTAAAGGTATTAATTTAAATATAACAGATTATATTATTATAACAACAGATATATATAATTTACAAAATTATATTAAAATAGATTATATATTTAATCCTTATTTACAAAATTCATTTTCATATAATTATAATAATAAAATATTAAATGTTTATAATAATATTCCTTTTATAAATTTAAATAATATTAATGAATTTTTAATTGAAAATAAAAAAATATTAATTATTGCAGATAGTCGATTTAATAGTCATTTAAAAAATATAGAAAAAAAATTTATTTTAAATAATTTTAATTTAGTATTTCAAACTAATTCAAGTTATATAGGTATAATAAATTTAGAAAAAGAAAATTCTATAAAAATATTTAAAAATAAATAGAAAGCTTTTCTTTTAAAATTATTAATCCACCAGTTAAACTAAATAAAATTAATAATGATCTGCCAATTAAAGAAGCTAATAATGATATTTCAGGTAAAATTCCGAAAAAAGAAAAAAGAAAAACGTATGCACTTTCATTAATACCAATATTGTTTAAAGATATAGGAATTATTGAAAGAAAATGAATAATTACAGAAACAAAAATTAAAGAAAATAAACTAACATTTATTCCCAGACCATAAAATATAAATTTTAAAGAAAATGCAGATAATAAATTAAAAATGATTGACATTAATAATGAAAAAAAAATTAAATTTTTTTTATTTTTTATACTTTTAACACTATCCAAAATATTAAAAATTTTAATAAAAAAATTATATTTTTTAATTATTCTTAAATCAAATTTTATAAATAAAAAAATAAAAATTATGATATTAATAATTAAAATGATAATTTCTATAAAAAATAAAGTACTATTTTTTATGATTGTTTCGAAATTAAACAATAAAATAAAAATATTAATTAAAAATAAAGATAAAAATCCAAAACCTCTTTCTAAAATAATTGAAGACAAAATTGCTTTTTTATTTTTAAATTTTTTATTTAATTTATAAAATTTATATATATCGCCTCCAATAGCACTAGGTAAAACATTATTATAAAAAGAACCCATTAAGTATAATTTAAATAAAGTTCTTAGAGATTCATTTATATTATAAAAATTAAGAATATTTTTCCATTTTAATGTTGAAATTAATACCCCTATAAATGATATCAAAATTGGAATTATTAAAAAAAAAAAATTAATTTTAGATAAACTAGAAATAAACTCATTAATAGAAATTTTAGAAAAAAGAAATAAAATTAAAAATATTAAAACAATTAATTTCAAAGCATTTATAATTTTTTTGTTCCACATTTATTTTTGCCCCTCAAAATAAAGTTTATCTCCTTTATTAAATAAAGGAATTGTGAAACAAACATTTAAAATTTTAATAAAAAATTTAGAATTAAATAAAAAATTAATTTTTTTTAGTTTATGAATATTTTTAGATTTATTTTTAACAAAAATATTTGAAAGTCCATAAGTTTTAACATTAATATTATTAAAATTTGTTTTTTTTAATAAAAATTTTATTGATTTTGGAGTAAAATAATTAATATGTGTGGGTGGACAATCACTGTTATAATTTTTTAAATGTAATATATTTGCAAAAGAAATTAAATTAGGAATACCTGTAGAAATAAAAATTCCTCCTTTTTTTAATATAAAATTTACTTTTTTAAAAAGTTTTATTGGATGATATATATGTTCAATTACACTTG
>JAQVTJ010000006.1 GCA_028700095.1 Methanobacterium sp.
TGTGTTCATTGTTTAAAAAGCAAGAAAAATTAGATTTCGAAAAGGATCAAAGTTTTAATTTATTATTTGAAAATATAAAAGATAATGAGTTTGATAATGCAATTTTAGTTTCTGAAATGATATCTTTTTATAAAAAGAGAGAAGTAATAGCAAATGATAATAACAAGAGATTAAATAAAACTAATAGGCATCTAAAAAGACAATTAAGTAACCAGAAAAATAAATTAGCCGAAATTCAACCTATTAAAGGTTATGTGAATTACAAAATTAAAAATATATCAAAAAGGCTTAAAAAAAAATTTAAAAATAAAAATCTTCATTTTTACTTATTTATAAAGTTTAAAGGAAATAGAAATAAATTTAAAGCCTATGAAAAGATTTATAACGCTTTAAAAGTTTCCAACCTTTTTGATGAAAATTATTACCTAAAAAAATATCCCAACATAAAAGAATCCATGCTAGACCCGGTGCAACATTACATAATATTCGGCACAAAAGAAGGCAAAATCCCAAGCCAAAAATTCAATAAAATTTACAACACCATAAAAGACACAGAATGGTTCGACGAAAGCTACTACCTCAAAAATTATCCAAACCTAAAAATCAGGATTTAGCCCACTATTACATTACCTAATATTAGGATATAAAAATGAGCATAATCCTAGCCCGAACTTTGATGGTATTTTTTATTTAAATTCTTATGAAGATGTGAAGTATTCGGGGGTTAATCCATTAGCCCATTATGTTTTTTATGGACAAAATGGAAGAAGAATCTTTAAATCTATTCAAGAAGATGTTGATTTTGATAAATATTCTAATATAAACATTGACAATATTCTTTTAGCTTTGGTTTCAGGAAAAATTGTCATAATATTATACATTTGCAATGATTTTGACAATATTAAGAAATGCATATCATCTATATTAAAAAATACCAAGATTAATTATGAATTGATAGTAATCAATGACTGTAGTACCGATATACGTGTTAATGATTTATTGAATAGTTTAGATAATAAAAATAATTTAACAATCAGACAAAATACAAAAAAGCTAGGATTTTCTAGAAGTGTTAATGAAGAAATTAAAAATTCTCTTGGGGATGTATTATTAATTAAGAGTAACATTATCGTAACAAACAAATGGTTACAGAAAATGATAGTCACAGCTTACTCTAATGAAACAGTAGGTACAGTTATTCCATTATTTGTCCCTGTTAAAATAATATTGGATACATATATAGAAATTATTGATATTCAGAAATTGGGATCAAATGAAATTGCTTTTTTACTAGAAACTATATCTGAACATCTGAAATCTGAAATTAATTGCGTTGATGAATCATGTATTTTCATAAAAAGAAAAGTTATTAATGATATTGGCCCATTTAATGAAGAGGATATTGATTTTACCCCGAAATATCTTCTTAAAAAATGTTCAGATAATGGTTGGAAAAATATTATCGAAGAATCAACTTATGTTTATAAAAATATAAAATCATACGATCCAAATAATCCCGAAAATATTGAAACTTCCCAAAAAATTAAAAGAATTTTAGAAAAGATTCCACCCAATAGCAAAGAATATGAAATTAAAATTCCTAAAATAAGATTATTATATGTCTTACATGAAAAATTTCATGGTTTAACTGGCGGAACAGGCCAAACCACTAAAGATATATTAGAACAAATTGATAAACAATTTGAGTGTTACATTTTAACATCTACTGGAAAATTACTTATATTATGGAAAAATGTACAAAATCGTATAATTATGCTCAAATCTTGGAAAATCCAATCTAAATGGTCCGCAGTAGAATTTTACAATGACGAATTTAAACATATTTATTTTAAAATACTCATAGGTCTCAATATTGATTTAATACACATCCAGCATTTACTCAGACACACACCTGATTTGCATAAGGTTGCAAAAATATTAGGTATTCCAATAATATTATCTTTGCATGATTTTTATTACATTTGCCCTTCAATCAACTTATTGAAGTATGATAATTGTTATTGTGAAATTCAATGCAAAAGCCAATTAATGCAATGCAATTATCCTGTTCAAATATTTGATGAACTACCAATATTAAAAGACATTATTTATTATTGGAGAAAAGAATGGTCTATTCTAATTGAAAATTGTGCTGATTTCACAGCCCCAACTAAATATACTAAGGATCTTTATATTTCTGTTTATCCCGAATTAATGGATAAGAATTTTAGGGTTATTGAACATGGCCGAGATATAAAGAAAACAAGTTTAACTTTAGAATTGCCAACCAAAAATAAGCCTATCAAAATATTGGTTCCAGGAGTTATTAAAAATCATAAAGGTCACGATTTTATTAAGGAATTAATAGAATGTGATGATCAAAATTTAATAGAATTCCATTTCATGGGAATCATATATGATGATCTAAAGAAGTTGGTATTTATCATGGGAGATACGAAAGAAAAAACTTTTGTAACATGGTGAATAAAATTAAACCCTCTTTCATTGGAATCTTTTCTATTTGCCCAGAAACTTATTCCCACACCCTAACAGAGGCATGGACATGTGGAATTCCTGTTTTAGCAACTGAAATAGGTGCTTTAAAAGAAAGAATAATTAAAAATGGGGGGGGGGGGGATGGTTTTTAGAACATGAATCTCCATTAAAATCTTATAATGAAATTATTAGAATAGCTAAATCTAAAGAAGATTATCTTAAGGTTGTAGAAGAGGCTTCTAAAATTAAATTAAAAAGTGTAAAGGAAATGGTCAAAGAGTATGAAGAATTATACAGATTAAATCTAGATAAAGTAAAAATAAATTAAATAAATATGAAAAGGGTGATCTAATTTTTGGGCAAAACGATATTATCTAATTAATAAATATTATTATTTACAATAAAAAATTAATATAACTTGCAATATCCTTAAATGCACCATATTATTTTATGAGATGTATTGTTAATAAGATTGATAGTATACACATTAAGAGTGGATGAAATTATATCTTCCCTCAGTCCTTCCATAAGTTTTGTATCATGTTTTATATTGAAATCAGCTAGATACCATTAATATTTATAAGAATGGATCATTAGCTAGATAAATATAAACACTAATTATGTATATTAAGCTTTTACAAAATGATTAGAGACAATTTATACATATTTTTAGAACCTACAAATATCAAAAAACGAAAATTATATTAGCACTATATTTCAAGGAAATCAGAAAATATTCTATTACAAATAAACGACGAGGCCACAACAAAACAGGATATGATTATTAAAATGTTTTTATGAGATTCCACAAACATAAAGTTCAAACAAACATACCCTCCTTAAAAAACTCATAAAATCACTCCAAAACCACAAAATAGTAAGAAAATCAGGGTATATTGAAAAAAACTGCAGAAAAATAATACTCCAAAGCAAATAAAAAGGAACACAAAACCAAAACGGGATTAACAATACCTAAAACTAAAATGCAAAAAAGGAAACTAAAAAATGGTAAAAAAATTAATACAATAACTTCACAGCCCAGTTTGTTCAAAAAATTTATAAAGAAAAAAATTTTAGATATAATAAAATAAATTTTCCAAATTATAAATGTGGACCATCCAAATATTTTAAGCTGAAACAATAATAAATTTGAATATACTTTACTATATTCCAATCAATTTCTACGGATATAATAGCTAAATGATCCATTATAAAACTAACTCAAAAGGTAAATTATACTACATAAATCACTTTAAAGAAGATTTTTACATTTTAAGTTATCATATATTGCAAAAATATATTTATAATCTGGAAAAATAAATTACAACTTTTCATCTCCTATAAATCTAATTTTCTACTACATTTGGGTGCTACTATGAACATCAGACAAATAATTAAGAAAATTTTCATGTTATTTTATTACATTTTTCGAAACATTTTACCTTTAAATGATAATGTAATATTCTTTGAGAGCAGTGTAGGCAGGAATTATTCAAGCAACCCAAAATATGTTTATGAAGAAATGGTCATGCAAGGACTGGACAAAGAATTTAAATGTGTATGGTCTCTTGAGGATATGGCAACAAAAATACCTGGAAACGCTATAAAAGTTCGAAGAACCAGATTGAAGTATTTATACTATATATCAATAGCTAAAATATGGGTATGTGACACTAGATTGCCTACATTTTTATATAAAAGGCCTGAAACGATTTATATTCAATTATGGCATGGAACGCCTTTGAAAAAATTAGCTATGGATATGGATGTTCTTAAAATGAGCGAAGGAATGGAACTATCAGAATACCAGCGATTATTCAAAAAGAACACACAAACTTGGGATTATTTAATCTCCCAAAGCAATTACACCACTGAGACATTTAGATCTTGCTTTGATTTCAAAAAACAAATTTTAAATACAGGCTTTCCAAGGAATGATATATTATTTAAAAAGAACAATAAAGAGTTTATAAATTCTATCAAAAATAGATATAATATACCAAAGGAAAAAAAAGTTATTTTATATGCGCCTACATGGAGAGATGATGAGTTTTATAGAAATGGAATATACAAATTCTCCACAAAATTAGATTTAAATTTTTTAAAAAAACAGCTGTCAAATACCTATGTACTGCTTGTTAAATTACATTATCTAGTAAAAGACCCCATAGATTGGAATGAAGACGATGGATTTGTATATATCTTTGATCATCTATATGATATCCAAGAACTGTATTTAATATCGGATATGTTAATTACTGACTATTCGTCAGTTATGTTTGATTATTCTATACTGAAAAGACCGATGATCATATATTCTTACGATTATGAGAAGTACAAAAATCAACTGAGAGGATTCTATTTTAACATATTTGAAGAATTTCCAGGACCTATAGTTGAAACTACTCCTGAGTTAGTCGATTCCATAAAAAATTATGATTGTAATAAATATCAAAAGGAATATATTTCTTTTTTAGAGAAATTTACATCCTTTGATGATGGTAATGCCTCTTCGAGAATTGTGGATTTAATTTTGCAAAGAAATTCTAAAATTTCTAGACAAAATAAAAATGAAATTTATGAGGGGGAGCTAGATCATGAATAATAAGTTCTTTTTTAAATGTATAGGTTATTTTATAATGGCTATTAGTTTCTATCTAAACTATTTATTCCCTATTAATGATAAGAAAATACTTCTTATCATGACACATGATACTAGTGAAGAGGGAAATGTTGGTTCAACATATCAATATTTCAAACAACAAGATCAGGATTTGAAATTCAAAAAAATTACCCGAGAAAACTACACCTTTGTATTAAATAAAAATCTATTTAAAAATTTAATCTACATGTTCATAAAAATCCCATATCATATAGTCACTTCAAAAATCATATTTATGGACAATGTATTTTTACCTTTCGCTTTTATAAAAGTTAAAAAGAATACACATTTAGTCCAATTATGGCACGGAACAGGTACCCTGAAAAAATTTGGACTTGATACTGAGGCAGGATGGGTTAAAAAACTCGCGAAAGCCGCCAATAATAATACCAACTATTTCATAGTTGGATCCCATTATATGAAAGAGATATATAAGACCGCCTTTGGGGCGGGGGATGATAAAATAGTTAATATAGGCTGTCCGCGTACAGATATGTTTTTTAATAAGAATCTTATTCAAGAAAAGAAAGAAGAATTCTTCAAAGTTTACCCTGATTTATTTGGCAAAAAAATAATACTATATGCACCTACATTTAGGAACAACGAAAATATGTCTGAAGAAATAAAGATTAATTTAGACATTCATAAGTTAATATATAGTCTAGATGAAAAATATATTTTAGGTCTTCGACTACACCCTCATTTAGCAGATAGATTTAATTTAAATAAAAATTCTTATGGATCTTCAAATCCAAGAGTTATTGATTTCTCTAATTATGAAAAATTGAACACACTTTTAATATCTTGCGATATATTAATTACAGACTATTCATCTATAATATATGAATATGCACTAATGGAAAAACCAATGATATTCTATTGCTATGATTTAGACAAATATGAAAAATTAGATAGAGGCTTTTATGGAAATTATAAATCTATTGTTCCAGGACCTATTGCATTTCAAACAGAAGAAATAGTTAATATAATTAACAATCCCCAAACAAATGATAATATTGAGAGCTTTTTGAATACTTATCTACAAAATTGTGAGGGCAAGTCTAGAAGGAGATTATATAACTTTTTGATGAATACTAAGAAATAAAATTTGGATTTGATATTTATACTATTCAGTTTTTACATATTTTCGGCATATGATTCACAAACTTCTTTAGCATCACCTACCATAACAATTTTCCCTTTCTCAAGCCAGATTGCTTTATTACATATCTTTTTGACCTGAATTATTGAATGGGAAACAAACAGAACAGTTACACCTTCCTTAAAAAGTGATGTAATCTTTTTTTCACTTTTTTTTCTGAATTTAGCATCTCCTACAGATAATACTTCATCTAATATAAGTATTTCAGGTTTAATTGTAGTAGCTATAGAAAACCCTAATCTTGCTCTCATTCCAGAGGAATAATTTTTTAATGGTACATTAATAAATTTCCTTATCTCTGAAAACTCAACAATTTCCTCATATTTCTCTTCTAAAAATTCTTTTGATAATCCTAACATTGCACCATTAAGGAATATATTTTCTTTACCTGTATAATTAGTATCAAATCCTGCTCCGAGTTCCAATAACGGGATAATTTTACCTTTTATTTCTACATTGCCTTCTGTAGGTTTCATGACTCCAGATATTATTTTAAGCAGTGTGCTTTTACCTGCTCCGTTTAATCCTATTATTCCCCACCGATCACCTTTTTCTACTTCAAAAGAAATACCTCTGACAGCCCAGAATTCATTATAAGAAATTTGACGTTTTAAAAATTTAATAACATACTCTTTCAAATTGTCAACTTTCTCTTCGCTTAATCTAAATTGCATTCCGACATTATCCACTTTAATTACAGTTTTACCATGAACTGTTTTTGGAACAGATTTTTCTGTAGTTGAAACCGTTTCATTTTCACTTTTTATTAATTTAAAATACCTAATTCTATTTATGTATGCAATTAATGTAAAAATCATTGCTATTATTGATAAAAATAATGTTAAGATTCTCATATTTTGTCCTATTAAGGAAAATTTCAAAATTAGACTTATGGATAGGATAAACAATAAACTTAACTCAAGTAATAAAACCGGTTTTTTAAGGATTTTTATATAATCTTCTTCAGGCCTTAAAAATGCTATTAAAGGATATCCTACGAATACAAAAGATAATATAAGAAATGTAACTTCTAAAGTTGATTTATTAAAGTTTAAATGAGGATAAGATATAATTAGTATATATATTGATGATACTAAAAAAATTAGCATCAAATCTTTTGATTTTAAAATTCTCATATTTTTCTCCAATTAAATATTATATTTCTATAAACTTCCAAATAATAAAAATATAAAATTTTTTTATTTCCACTATCTCACTTTATTCAATATTAGATGATTCTCTAAATACTATTAAAAAAGTTTTAAATTATACACATTTTAATGATTATCTTCAAATATAAATATTTAAGCTATTTTTAACATAGTACTAAAACAAACTTTTAACATAAACTTTTTTGAAATAAATATTAAACTTTAATATCAAAAAAATTGATTTATAAGGAGTTATAAGTGTAATATAAATTTATCTTGAGTCTTATAAAAAATTACTACCCCTAAAATAAGGATGAGTATTGAAAATAATGACGCATATAATATGTTGAATAGATCATATGGTATTCCGGAATAAAATGAATCTCTAAATAAGGTTATTATGGCAAATAGGGGATTTAAATAGAAAATTTGAAATTGTACTGGAACAATATCGATGGGGTAAAAAATAGCACTTCCATACATTAACAACGTTATGAAAACTTTATATAAATGTTGAATGTCTCTAAAAAACACATTTAGCGTAGCTAACAAAAGACCAGCTCCAATGGTAATTATAACCACTAACAAAATAGGTAAAATCCCAAAAAATATATATATAGTGAAAGGAGCGCCTGTTGCAATCATTATAAAAATTAGGATAAACAGCGAAAATACAAATGTTACCAAATTCGATATAACAACGCTTAAAACGTACATATATTTTGGGATGTAGATTTTATTTAACATGGCTGAATTTTTAGTAATTGAAGTCATAGCACCACTACTCCCCTTTGAAAAGAGTGTGAATATAAGAATTCCTGTTAAATAATAAACAGGAAAATTTGTGATAGTTTTTCCAAAAAGAGTGGAAAATATTATTGTCATGACTACCATCATTAAAAGAGGATTCAAAAAGCTCCAAAATATGCCTAAAACCGAATTTCTGTACTTTACTTTTACGTCTCTTTTAACAAGTTGTGTAAGTAAATACTTGTATTTGTTAAAATTTAAAAGAAATCTATGTTTTATAATATTATTTACAACCATTTTTAGCCTCATCATAAATTTAACTTGATACTTATAAATTTAGTATTAATATGAGCATGATAATAAGTAAATGAAAATATACTTTTATTTCAATATTTATAAACAAACTTCTTAATATGGATATCTGTAGCTATCTATTTCTACTTTCGAGAATTTCGATAAACTATAGTTTTTTTTTAGAAGTTAATAGTTTTGGTTATTTTTTAGCGGTTTATATGTGGTTTATTTTGAGTGGTTGGTTATATTTATATATTGTTATGGTTATAGGGGTATTATGAAGTCTTTTGAGAAATATTTCATGAATAAGCAGTATGCTCGTGTGGAAGAGCTGGGTGATAACTTGGCCTTGATTGATCCTCTGATTGATTGGAGTGTTTTCACGCCAATAATAAGTTCGATGTATGATAATCACGCAGAAAAGGGTGGTAGGCCTAATATTGATGAAATAGTCTATGATGAAGATGTTGGTTTTGCAATCCTGGTACGGTTTGTCGGATCCAGAGCTTGAAAGACAGGCTAATGATCGTATTTCATTCCACAAGTTTTTAGGATTCCCTGAAAGAATCTCAGACCGTTTAACTGCGTGGGCATTCAAAGAGCGTTTGGGTGATATGGGTAAATCAGGAAGGATATGGGAAGAATTACAAATACAGATACATTTCAAAGGTTTAAAGGTTAAAAAAAGGTGTTATACAAGATGCCGCATTCATAATCTCCGACCCGGGCCATAAAAAAATTAGATGAACCACACGGACCTGGCCCGTAAACTAGAAGAAGTGAAGATGGGGAATGGACAGCAAAAAACAAAAAATCCTATTTTGGCTACAAATTAAACAGTAAAATAGATATTAAGCATTAATTAATCATCTAAATGGAAACATCACCCATATCATTGCACGACAGCCAAGTAGGCCTAACAAAACCTGAAAGTAAATTACAGAGATCGAGGATATTTCAGAGGGAAATGCAAAGGTTATAATGCTAGTATGAACTGTGCAACACGAGATCATCCATTAAATATCTGCAAAAAACTCCAAAACAAAAGAATAATACGAAAAGGAGCATCTGGAGAACAACCATACTTTGTAATCAAAAACATATTCCACTCCGGACCCGTAAGTAACCATAACACTCAGAACACATATAAAAAACATCTTTACATGTTTCTGCTACGACCTACTACAACTAAACACCATAAAACACAAACACACAACTTAACGAACGTTAAAAACAAAATAAGTAAAAATAGAAAAAAATAAGCAAACGCAAAAAATTCCCAAAAAAACAGAAAATAAAAAATAAGTTAAAATAAATTATCTATAATAAACATATTTAATAAATCTTCTTAGGTTAATTATAAGTTAATTGAAAACAAAACTATTCAAAAGAAACAGGAGATTATTATGATTTATGACTTTAATCGATAGTATTAAAAAAAACTCACCTTACCGGTGTGTGTGACAATATAGAGAAAAATCAAAAAGTTTTAGATGTTGGTTGTGCTACTGGTTATTTAGGTGCATATTTAAAAAATAATTTTGATGTAGATATTGTTGGAATAGATTATAAAGAATATCACATTGAAAAAGCAAAAAAACTGAAAGTTTATTCTCATCTTATAAATGTAGATTTGAACTCGTTTAAAAGTGAATTAGACAACTACACCTCTTATTTTGACACGATTATATTATGTGATGTTTTAGAACATTTAAATGATCCTATGGCAGTTTTAAGAAAACTTTCCAAGTTTCTTAAGAGTCATGGTAAATTTTTAATTGATATCCCTAACATTGCACATTCTTCAATTAAATACAATTTGTTAAGGAACAATTTTAATTATACCCCTATGGGATTATTAGACGAAACTCATATCCATTTTTTTACACCAAACTCAATTATTAATGAATTATCTCGAAATCAATTTTTGGTTGAGAAAATTGAATATATTTTTTTGGGATCAGGACTAAGTAATGAACAAAATGTCGATTATGCAAAATATCCTCAAGAAATAATAGATTATATAGAAAACGATTTTGCATCTGCTATTTATCAGATTTTTATAGCTTTTAAAAAGTCTAATTTAGATTTAGAATCACTAATTAAACATAATTTTTCTTTTAAAGAATTAAATGATGATTTAATAAGTAAAAAAGAAAAATTTAATCCCCAAAATATTAATAACCCTTTGAAAACTATTGAGGATCGCATTAAACTTAAAGAAGAGAAAATTTCTTTTTTAAAGCAAGATATCAATGAATATAAACAAATCATTTCTAATTTAAATACAATTATTGAAAACAATAGTGATAGTATTAATAATTTGAATTTAGTTATTAGTCAAATTAAGAATTCTCGTAGCTGGAAAATTACTAAACCATTAAGAGATCTAACTTTATTTTTCACAAAATTAAAAAATCGATAAAATTAAAATCTTCGTTGATCTATCATCAAAAAGATTTCATAGAATTTGTTATGTGAGACATTTAAAATTTTCGATTCTCATAGAACTCGACAGGGAATGGCATTTCAATAAATCTATTTTTAATAGAAAGCATCACATTATTTTGCTACAATTAAAAAACACAACTACAAGCCCTCTCCGAAAACTAAGAAAAGTGGGGTGAAATTAATTTTTTTAGGGTCTTAGGTTTTTTAGTTTTCGGAAAGCTTTTGGAGGGCTGTTTTGGTGTTGTAGCCTTGTTTTGTGATGAGTTCTGCTAATAATACATTTAGTATGGTGGTTCTTTTAGCTGTTTCTAGTATATATTTGTGTAATTTCTTTAAGCTTAGTCCTAATTTGCATAATTTAAAAAAAGTCTTCGATTTTACCGCGTATGGGTTTATATTTCTTCCATTTAATTATTTTTTTAAGTATTTCGTTTTTTAATCGATTATAAATAAATTTTGTTTGTTTTCCTGTTTTTTATCTTTAAATATTTGTAATGGGTCGGTTAGTTGGTCATTTAGCTTTTTTAATTTGAAATTTTCTTTTTGAAAAATTAGAGAAACGATCTTATATTTGGAAATTCCGATTTGATAGTTTTTATAACTGCAATATCCTATATTGAATATTATGGTGACGTTTTTTTCGGATTATTGTGCGTTTTCATAGGGGTTCCATTATTTTGGTGAATATTTTTGAGTCTTGTTGGGTTCCAGAATGGATTATATTAGCAACAGGCAGTCCTGATTCCTGTTAAATAATAATGGTGGCTTTAAATCCTATTTAAAATCCATAGGAGGATGAATAGCTCCATTGTAGATTTTGTTTTTCTAAATATTTTTTAGAGTGAGTTTTACGTTTAATGTTATAATCTAAATCGAAAGGTGTTGTATCTGAATAAATATTCGTTTTCTACGTCTTTTAAGTGGTTTAGTTTGTATTAATATGCTATTAACGATTTTTAAGTATGTATCAACTTTAAATCTTGAGAGAAATTCTGATATTTGAAGTGCATCTGGCACTTCTTTTATTTCAAAGAATTTTCTCAAGCGTTTATCTCGTTTTAACTTCCGGACAACAAATTCGACGGTTGTATTGAAAAATATGGCTGCTAAAACAATTTTTACAGATAAAATCATCATATTAATATTTTTAACACCTTTGGGGGTGATTATTGTCTTTGCTTTTCTGGAATCCGATAATTTTAAATATTTCACCCACGAATATATAATTTGGGTCTTCTTTACTGTAATTTAGATGGTGCTTCATTTTTATCGGCAAATAAATATATGTAAGCACCAATATTTAAATTTAACGGTTTATAATGCCAATTAAACTTATAAAATAAGAAATAAAATGTATTATAAAAAACACAACACATTAACAACTACAAAAAACTAAAACAAGTAAGTACAAAGCTTCAAAAAAAGAAAAAAATCTAAGATTCTAAATTTTTTTATTTATTTTTTAAAATTGCCATATATAGTTGTTCATATTCATAAGCCATTTCTTTTTTACTTTTCAAATAAATGTTAGAAACTTCTTTTGTAATCTTAAGATATTCTTCTTCAGAATTTGCAATTCTAATTATTTCCTTATATGATTTAAAGGGGGAATTATGTTCTAAAAATAATCCTCCTCCATTTTTTTCAATTCATTCTTTCAAAGCACCTAATTTTGTAGTCAGTACTGGAATTCCGCAAGACCCGGCCTCAGATAGGGTATGGCAATAAGTTTCAGGACATATAGAAAAAATTCCAATAAAAGATGGCTGGATTTTATAAGCTATTTTACAAAAGTCTTCTCTTTTATATTTCCCATGATAAATACCTATTTTTTTTAAATCATCATATACACTCCCCATGAAATGGAATTCTATCCAATTTTGAGGGTCGTTTTCCTTTAGTTTTTTGATAAAATCATGCCCTTTGTGATGTTTAATATTTCCTGGAACTAATATCTTTATGGGACTATTTTTTGAGGGTAATTCTAATTTAAAGATTTTCTTTTTGAAGTCTCTACCATGTTCAATCGATTTATAGGGTTTATATTTTAATTGAGGATAAATAGAAATATATAAATTCATTGTAGAGGCAGTTGGGGTGGTAAAGGTTGTACAATTATCAAATAACTGCGATACTTCTTTTCTCCAAATACCAATGAAATCTGATAATAGTGGCAAATGTTTAAATTTATCTTCTTTATAAACATAACACTGTCTCTTTTTTCTTGTACATTTGCCTTCACAATAGTGATTATCAGAGTCTAGCAAATGAATTGAAGGACAGACAAAATAAAAATCATTGAATGATAATATTATAGGAATACATAAATTTTTTGCAACTTTAGGTAAATCAAAGGTATGTCCAATTAAGTGTTCAATGTGTACTATATCAATGTTAAGGCCAATTAAAATTTGGAAGTAGATAATTTTAAATTCATCATTATAAAATTCTTTTATTGACCATTTGGATCTGATTTTCAATGATTTAAGCATTATCGTTTGATTTTGCTCTCTTTTCCATAATATTAATGCATTTTCCTTAGATACTAAAATATAACACTCAAACGTTTCATCAATTTTTTCTATTATATCTCTA
This sequence comes from Methanobacterium sp., assembly GCA_028700095.1. GTDB lineage: Archaea > Methanobacteriota > Methanobacteria > Methanobacteriales > Methanobacteriaceae > Methanobacterium_B. Next base: position 13,562 of record JAQVTJ010000006.1, read on the forward strand.
GTTGTTTGACCAGTTCCTCCAGATATACCGGGAGCGTTTTCATGTAAGATATATAATAATCTTTTTTTAGGAATACTAAGATCTAAATCTCCAACCCTTAGTTTAACGCTTTTTAAAATATTTTTAATCTGAGAGGATATTCCAAAACATTTATTCAAATCCTCATGTGAATCACTAGTTTTGTAAACATAAATCGAATCGTCCATGATATTTTTCCAACGATTATCAGATATTTTCAAATAAAAATCTTTTTTTGCTTTTTTGAGATCATTAATCCTTTCATCAAATAAACCAACATCATTTAGGGTTTTTCTTTTTATGTAAATGCATGATTCGTCGGGATTGATAATTTCTGGTTTCAAGTGTTCGGATACATTTTCTATTAAAAAGGCAATTTCATCCGGCTTTAATTGTTGTACTCCTATAATCTCTGCAATAATATCTGAAAAGAATTTAGAATGATTGCATAAAGGAGTTACTGTACCTATTTTTTCGTCAGAATAAGCTGCGATTACCATTTTTTGTAACCAACGGTTAGTAACTACAATATTATTTTTAATTAATACTACATCGCCTTTGGAAATTTTAATTCCTATATTAACACTTTTAAAAAATCCTAACTTCTTATGATTCCTGATGTAAATAGCTTTAATTTTTACATTTTCTAATTTTTTTATTAAATCCTTTATCTTGGTATCAATTATCTTGCTATCAGCACTACAATCATCAATTAATATTAATTCATAGCCTATTCTGGTATTTTCTAAAATATTATTAATACATTTTTCAGCATCTTCAAAATCATCGTAAATATAGAGTATAATTGATATTTTAGAAGAGTGTAATGCAAATTGAATGTTATCAATTTCTTTAGGTGAATATTTTACAAATTTATGATCTTCAGAATTAGATTTATAGATTCTTCTTTCTTTTTTGCCATGGAAAACATAATGTATTAATACCCGATTTTTTTACATTTTTATATTTATTTAAATAATGATTTCCATCAAAATTAGCACTCGGTAGTTTACCTTCTTTATAACCAAAAATAATATAATGTAATAATGGATCCATTCCTGATTTTTTGATTTTAGGGTACTTTTTTAAATAATAATTCTCATTGAACAATCGAGAATCTTTTAAATAATCATAAGCCTTTTTATTGACAAAAAAATTTTTAATATTACCTTTAGATTTTAAAAGTAAGTATAAATTAGGATTTTTAATTCTTACTTTCTTTTCTTTTTTTTCTATTTTATCATAATTTTCCCCTTCAATGGGTTTGGGCTCGTAATGATCTTTTAATTCATATTTATAAGTATTATGGTGCGCCTCTTCCAAAGCATCTAATGTTGCTTCTAGATATGCAAAACCATATTTACGATCAGGTTCTAAATGTGCTCCTTCAGCCCATTCATTCCAGGCATTAATAAATACAAATTGACTATTTTCTGGATGTTTTTCTTTAGTTTGTATTATGCAATTATATAACCATTTTTTGTAAAGTTAGGGAGATGAATTATAAAATATGGTTCCATTATTCTTTTTCCTTTCAGTATTATACCAAGCGGGGAAAACAGTTTTATATAATGTATAATCCACCGGAGGTAAATTTTCAGTTTTTTCTATACTTTTGGCTAAGTTATAAATATAACCATTAAAATCATGGTTTAAAATACTTAAATTATTATTTTATCATTTAATATTAAGTTATAAAATTTGATACATGGAATAAACTAGTACATATAATATATTATATCGAGAAATTTCTCATTTGTATAAGATTATATATTATTTTATATAATACCATAAATAAAATTAGTTTTATAGATATTTTTTTATTAATTTACATAAATAAAACTAGGGAGATTTTGTAATGGATAGAGATTATAAATTAATTGGTGTATTAATTCCCATAATATTAGTTTTAAGCCTGGTATTGTACATATTTCCAGGTTATTCAAATATTGATATTGCATCTCCAATAATAAATCAGACCAATCAATCTACAAATGGAAGTTTAATAAACACTAGCCTTTTAGATCACAATAAACAAATTTCACAAGGTAAATATCCTACTAACCCTAAAAAACCCATAGATAATTCTAATACAACATCTGACATAACAAACAATACAGATAAACCAAAAGTTCCAGATGAACCTATTGGACCATCGAATTGTTTAGATAATATTTAATATAATATTTTATACCATATCAATTAATATAATATTTAGTTTTTTTTTAATATTTTGATTTTAGTTTATTCAAGATAAATTTATTTTATAAATTTTATTACAATATAAACTGGGTTTAAATATTCAATATACAATTATTTAACATTCTAGTTGCGAAATAGGGTAATGTTAAATGAAATATTTAATTAAATTATAAAAAATTTTTATAAAAAATAAATAATACTAGCAGAACTAACTTAAAAATAGATAAAAATATATGAAAAAATAAAAAACTATAAAAAAAAGAATTCGGTGAAAGTTTTATGAGTAAAAAAAAGATTTTATTAATAATTATATTGATAATGATGGCTGTAATTGCAGCTTTTGTGGTTTATCAATATGAACAACCTGAAGAAAATAATGTTATGAGAGGAACCCATAATATTCTATTATTATGTGCTGATCCATCAGAACAAAGACCTGGTATTGGAGGTATGGATATGGCATTTGCAGTTCAGGTGGTTGATGGGGATGTTAAGAATATGACATCTATCTATCCTGGAGGAATGCACCCTACAGCTATGGAACCTGTTGAAATATCAAAAGGCAGGTTAATGTTGCATGACACATTATGGGATGCAGATCCTGAAGTAGGTGCTAAGTTAGCACAGGAAACTGTTGAATATAATACAGGAATAAAAACTGATGCTGTTGTAATAGTAACACCCACAGCTATTGATGCAATTATTGCAGCTATAGGTCCTATTGAAGTTCCAGGTCAGGGAATGTAACAGGAAATTCAATTGAATTTCTTCGAGCAGAACAAAATACCGGAGGAATGAATAGGAGAAGTGCTGTACAATCTATAATGAAACCTATTTTAAAAGCCACTCAAGATCCCACAAAATATACAGCACTAGGACAAGTAGCATTAGACCAATACTCAAAGGGAAATATAGTGGTTATACCTAAGGATCTGTTCACACAATTTCTAGTATCTAAAGGAATAAACATCATAATTAAACAAATTCCTTTAAATCCTGAAAATTTTTTTTTATTATATAATATTGAATTTCAAAGATTAAAAATCCTATATATTTAATAATATTATTATATAAAATGAGTTAAAGAAATATTGAATATAATTATGGTTACTATTATAAGCCTTATTCACCTATTTTTGCAGTTTGTAAATTTTTATATAAAAATAAAGATATTGTTTTTAATTTATAATCTCTAAAAAAAAATATAAGATAATATATTTTAACAAACTTATATCCTAATTAAGTTAATATATCAATTATGAATGAGTTTTTATTGAGGTGTAATTTAGTATGAAGATAATGATTATTGGTTCAGAGGGTATGTTAGGAAATGATTTAGTAAATGTTTTATCGAAGGAACATGAGGTTAGCACAACAACAATTGATACATTGGACATTACTGATATTGATAAAACAATTAAAACTGTTAAAAATAATAAACCGGATGTACTTATACATGCAGCAGCTTACACTGATGTTGATGCAAGTGAATCTAATCCTGATCTAGCATATAAAGTAAATGCATTAGGTACACGTAATGTGGCTGTGGCTTGTTATGAAGCTAAATGTGCAATGGTATATATATGTACTGACTATGTTTTTAATGGAACTAAAAATACACCTTACAAGGAGTATGATCAAACCAACCCTTTAGGTGTTTATGGTAAAACAAAACATGCAGGTGAAACTTACATACATGATATTTTAAATAAATTTTATATTGTTAGAACTTCTTGGCTATACGGTTATCATGGGCCGAATTTCGTTACCACAATGTTAAATCTAGCAAAAACAAATGATTCTATCTCAATTGTTAATGATCAAATAGGTTCCCCAACATATACAGTAGATCTAGCAAAAGCCATTGCATTACTTATAAAAAAACCATCATATGGTATTTATCATGTTACTAATAGTGAATATTGTTCTTGGTTTGAATTTGCAAAGGAAATTTTTAAACAAGCCCAGGTTGAGGTTGATTTAAAACCTGTAACAACAGAAGAATTTCAACGTCCTGCACCCAGACCAAAATATTCAGTACTTGAAAATTATAACTGGAAAATGGAAGGTTATCCGAAGATTCGAAGCTACAAAGAAGCACTTACAGATTATTTAAAATTACTATAACAATATAACAGAGTTAAAATGATGTAAAAAAATTTAATAATATAATTATGGTGGTCAAAAAAAATGAAGGGAATAATACTTGCAGGAGGATCTGGAACAAGACTTTATCCAATAACTAAAGCTGTTTCCAAACAGTTACTACCTATATATGATAAGCCAATGATTTATTATCCATTATCTGTGCTTATGCTTGCAGGTATAAGGGATATATTAATTATTTCCACACCTGATGATTTACCACGATATAAGGAATTATTGGGAGATGGTAATGATCTAGGATTATCCTTTTCATATGCAATACAAGAGGAACCTAAAGGCCTTGCAGATGCTTTTATTGTTGGAGAAGATTTTATAGGTGATGATAATGTTGCTCTGGTATTGGGAGATAATATTTTCCATGGTCATAGATTTAGTGAGATATTAAAAAGAGCTGCAGCTTTAAAAGAGGGCGCTGTTATTTTCGGCTATTATGTTAGAGATCCAAAGCCATTTGGAGTAGTTGAATTTGATAAAGAAGGTAATGTACTTTCTCTAGAAGAGAAACCCAAAAACCCTAAATCTAATTATATTGTACCAGGTCTTTATTTTTATGATAATAATGTAATTGAAATAGCAAAAAATGTAAAACCTTCAGATAGGGGAGAAATAGAAATTACAAGTGTAAATGATATTTATTTAAATAAAAAACAGTTAAAAGTTGAATTGTTAGGTAGGGGTATGGCTTGGTTAGATACAGGAACACATATGGGACTTTTAGAAGCTTGTAATTATATTGAAGCAATACAAAAAAGACAAGGTTTTTATATTGCATGTTTAGAAGAAATTGCATTTACCAAAGGATGGATAAACGCAGAAAAAGTATTAAAACTGGCAAAAACTCTTCAAAAAACAGAATATGGTAAATATCTCACTGATTTAATACAAAATCATTACACAAAATAAAAATATATTCAATTGTAAAAGGAGATTTATTATAATGAGCAAATTTAAATTTATAAAAACATCTATTAAGGATGTATATATTATAGAACCCACAATTTTTGGAGATGAACGTGGATATTTCATGGAAACATACCATGAAAAAGAATTTAAAGATGCAGGTATTAATGTAAAATTTGTACAGGATAATCAATCCAAATCAAGAAAAGGTGTTTTAAGAGGATTACATTTCCAATCTAGGAAACCCCAAGGTAAACTTGTTCGTGTAATTAAAGGAGAAGTTTTTGATGTTGCTGTTGATTTAAGAAAAGATTCAACAACATATGGAAAATGGGAAGGAATATTACTTTCTGAAGATAATAAAAAACAGTTCTATGTACCTGAATGTTTTGCACATGGTTTTATAGTATTATCTACTGAAGCTGAATTCACATATAAATGCACCAACTTTTATGACCCTGAAGATGAAGGAGGAATCCTCTGGAACGACCCAAACATAGGGATTGAATGGCCTCTTGATAATATAGATGAAATAATTTTATCTGAGAAAGATAAAAAATTGAAAACACTAAAAGAAATGATACGTGAATGTTAATAATTATAATTTTAATTTACTTTTTTGAGGTTGTCAAATAGGTGGGTCTTTGGATTTTTTTGAGTTTAAAAAAAACTATTTTTCCACTTTTATTTATGTTATAAATGTATTTTAAGGGCGTAAAAGATAAATATAAGGTGAGAGTAGAATTATTATCATGTAGAATCAAAGAGTATCTACTTTCAATTCTTTTATTGGTGCAATTCAACTTAAACTTTTCGATTTTGGAATGGAAAAACTAAATGTAGAAAAAATCCTAGCTAAAAGATTCAAACAGCGAAAAACTCCTAGAAATGTAAATGACAAATTAATTTTACTTGCAGACAATTATTTCGGATTAATCAGACCAAGCTGTCTAAAATATGGTTCAAAAACAGTTATTAAACAAGAATATCGTGTTAAAAATCCAATTCTAAGCGGACACAAACAACAAAAAATTTATCTTAGAAGATATCAATGCAAAAAAGTTCAAAACACCATTAAATAGTGTTTTAAAACCATATTAGAGATAAAAAAACATTTTTAAAGACATAACAGATTGATCAAAACAGGATGGTTATCATTCATAAAAACAAAAGAAGCGTTAATACATTCTTTAATCACACACCATCACACCAAACAAGAAAAAACTGGCTTACATACAGCTCAAACCCAGGATAAATAATTATACAGCAGTTTATTCTGGACATTATAGTTATTATAAACAGTAATTAGAATTAATAGTATAAGAATATACCGTTTAACATTATACGACATCATAGTTAATATTCCATTAGCGGAAGAAATCGTTCCCCAAATGTCAACAGAAGCCATAAGAAACTTCATACAACAATCAACAAAAAACCCTTACTATCAATAATAGCAGACCATTCCACGATACAAAAATATAATTGGCAAAATTAAAGTAAACCACCAACTATGCATATTTCATCTATTTAAAATAATAGGCGACCGCATATATAAAATGTTAAGGTTAAAAAACAATAAAATAAGTTTATGGCGGTATTTCACCGAAATCAAAAACATATTCAGAACATACAATTAAAAAACAGTAACTAAAATGCTAGAAGGACTATTAATCCAATTCAAAGACATAATTAAACTAATACAAAAAGTCATAGCCAAAAAGATAATACATGACATTCAAAGACTCACAAATTACCCAAGAAATCCACTAATACCTCAAACATCCAATTAAGTCAAAAAATACTACATACCAACCGACCCGAACACATCAAACCCAAATACAAAACAACCAAAGTAATACTCAGCTACCTACAACTAAAAATGCAAAACTGGACACAAAAACACAGAAAAAATCAACACCCAATAATTTTACAGCTCATACAATAGAAAAGAATTATCTGTAAACAGGATTATTCATTAGAAGTACAGATAAGATATTATTAAAAAAAATATAATGGTAAAAAAGAATAAAAAAGATGTAAATAGTGAGATGTTATATAAAACGTAGAAAATTAAATTATTAATTAACAATACATTAATAAATCATGATCTGTTTTTTGGCAAAAAAAATTAAGCAAAAATAATTTAAATCTGTTATTGTAATATCCAATTGAGTAATCAAAATTCAATTCAATTTGATCATCTAGAATCATATGGGAGCGGGGAATGAATATTAAATCCATAAAAGATAAAATTTACGACATTCTAAAAATTGTTAATGAAAAAGAATTTAATGATCTTATTGATAAATATAATGATTTATCTAAGCAAAATATTGGTTTTCAAAACCTTATTTATGAAAAAAATCCAAATCTTCATTCTGATGAATATGTTAATAGATCTAACAGAAATTACAAACAACAAAAAAAGGATGCTAAGCTCATTGCATTTTATCTGCCCCAATTTCATACCATAAAAGAAAATGATAAATGGTGGGGTAAAGGATTTACAGAATGTAGTAATGTAACAAAAGCTCAACCACAATTTTTGGGACATTATCAACCCCACTTACCTGATGAATTAGGATTTTATGATTTAAATCATACAACTATTTTATATAAACAGGTTGAATTGGCAAAGAAATATGGAATATACGGTTTTTGTTTCCATTATTACTGGTTTTCTGGTAAGAGACTTCTTGAGAAGCCTATATTCAATTATTTAAATGATAAAAATTTAGATTTTCCATTTATGTTATGTTGGGCTAACGAACCATGGTCCCGCCGCTGGGATGGATCAGAAAATGATATTTTAATGCCTCAAAATTTTGGAAAAGACGATTATATTAAATTTATTGAAGACATAATGCCTTTTTTTAAGGATGAAAGATATATTAAAATAGACAACTGTCCACTTTTAATCATTTATAGGCCCCATTATATATCAAAAGTCATGAATGATGCTATTAAGGTTTGGAGGGATTATGTAAAGCGAAACGGGTTTGATGATTTATATATACTTAATACCCGAACAGGAGGGTTTCACAGTCATCCGTCGGAATGGGGAATAGATGCCACTTTAGAGTTCCCGCCGAATCAAGGATTCGCTGCAGTTCATCAAAATATTTATGCAATAATTTAATTTACCAATTAAATAATACTATTATTAAATTAACTGTTTTATTATAATATAATTAGTGGATCATAAATGTTACAAATTTTTTTTTAGATAAAATAATAAAATCCTATATTTTTAAAAAATAGAATTTTAATTGGAAGAATAACTATTTAGAGTTCTAAATTAGCTTAATTTTAGCACAACAAATATTTAATTTTTAATAAATATTTTAATATATATTCATATTTACTGGATAATTATATAATATTTATAGAAAAAGATGAACATACATATAATATTTTATGGTGGGTGTAAGTAATTAGTAAAAGGATTAAATGCACTTAATTTAAGTATATATTGTTTCATATAAAGGTATTTCTTAAAAATACCAATGGAACAGGCTTATCCTTAATACCATATATCAATAACCTCATAAACCGTCTTAAATTAATAAAACAGCCCTAAATGCGTCTTTTTTTTTAAATTAAACCAAAACCTTTATATGTGATATTAAAGTGATTATAGGTTAATCTAATTAACATCAGTTAAAAAAAATTTAAATGATGTGATTAGGATTACGGAGGCGATAGAATTAAGCGAAAATTACTTGTATCAGTGCTACTACTATTTAGTTTGGCACTAATTTTAAATGTAGGTACATCGGCAGCGACCACAACTGTAGGGGATAGTATTACAACAGATCATACTAATCCTAAAGTAATATCCATAACTCCTGCCAATAAAGCGATAGTAAAGAAAGTTTCAACAATTAAAGTGAAATTCAGTAAAAAAATCCAAAAAGGAAATAATCAAATTTACCTTAAAAATGGTAATACCAGAATTTCTACCAAAACTACCATTATTGGAGACACATTAATCATAACACCTAACAGTGCATTAGCATCTGGTGTTAAATATACAGTTAAAATAAGTGAAGGTAGTATTGTTGATCTTTGTGGGAATAAAAATCCAAGTTATTCATCCAGTTTTACTATAGCACCAATAAATGTAGTTCAAATGAAAGATGGAATTTCAAGAGCTCAAAAATTCTATGCTAATAATGGAAGATTACCAACAACTGTACGTTACGGTTCTTTAGTAATATCCACAGCAGAATTCCAGAAAATAATAGCAACTCAGGGTTTATCTATAAAGAAACCTAAAATTGTTGAGTCAACATCAGGTCTTTCTTCTATAATGAAAGACGCTTCAAAATACCGCTATGGTGGCGGAGCAAGTACAGCCGAAGGTATGATTGCACGTGGTAGAGGGGACTGCTGGGCAATGAGTGATTATTTATATAAAAGAATGGCTAAAGCAGGTATGAAAGCTCGAATTATCCAATATTCAACATCATACTCAAGCAGACACAGATCAGTACAATACTACAAAAGCGGCAAATTGCATAACGCACCCTACATACAATACTTCTCAACAAATATGTTCAATGATACCCAGAGCTATGGAAAAGTTATAAAATGTAATTAATAACTTATCCCACTTTTTTATTTTTTTAATTTAAATATTATTTTTTTTTATATATACTTAAAACAAAAGAATTTATCTCTAATTATATTTAATAGTACCAAAAAAAAGTTATACCTAAATCTGAGTTTACACATTTTTTTTTTAAAGCTATAATTTATAAAATATTCTAGTATACAAATTTTAACCTTCTATTTTTTTTATATATTTCAAATTATTAAGAATAATAAAAAAATTGGATGATTATTAAATACCATAATTAAATGATTAAATATAAATATGATGTAACATATTTATTACATTATGGTGTGGGGTTTCTATAATTATTATAGAATATGAAATACTCTAAAAAAATATAAAGAAAATCTTATATTTTTTTAAGTTTAAAAATAGCAATTAAATATCCCTATTTAACATGTATATATTCCCTATTTGGGTTAAATTTTCTTAACTAACATATAAACCCAGGAATATAATAATTTAAACCTCATTATAATACCTCACAGTGTATATAACAAAAATATTACGGGTTAATAATATCCTAACCAACTTAACTCTTCATCTGGCGGCTATCTATAACAAAGTAATAGGAATAATAATCCCTCATCTATGTGTTGTAAATTATAAATTGATAATTAAAACAAATATCGGTAAAAAAAAAATTTTTTTTATAACCACTAAAATAAGATTCTCAAAGGGGTTGATATGGCATAAGGAAAGATAGAAAACCAATAAATATGTATAGACATACCATATTAGCTAGAGAACAATGGATATACAACCTCTCCTAGATAAGTTATAAAAATAATAAGCAACAAAAATATATAACAAAGGTGTTATGAAGAGACAGGGATGAGTTTTTTAAAAATATAACATACCCTGCCATTTTAGATCTAAACATTTATTTTTTAATTTAATAATAGTAGGTGAAAAAAGATGGACTTATCAATATTAAATCCTATATTTAACCCAATTTTAACCCTGGTTTATGATCCTAATAATCCCTTTTTCGGAGCTATATTATGTGTATTTATTATAGCAACAATTGTAGCATTAGTTACAACAATATCTAATAAAGTGTTAGTTGATCAAAACCTTTTACAATTCTTGCAAAAAGAAATGAAAGAATTTCAACAGGATATGATAAAAGCACAGAAATCCAAAGATCCCCATGAAATAACAAGAATACAAAAAAAACAATCAGAATTTATAAAAATACAAAAAGAAATAATGGTAAATTCATTTAAACCCATGATTGGGACAATGATACCATTATTAATAATATATTATTGGATGATGCAAAATCCCTTTATTACCCCATATGTGGATTAACTTACCAATAACAGTATATTATGGTCTTTTAATACCAGTTTTCCATGCATTACCTTTCGGATTTACACAACAATCTGCAGGAATTCCTACAATAGCCATAGAATGGTTAGGATGGTACTTTTTATGCTCATTTGGAATGTCACTTATCTTCAGAAAACTTATGGGAATGTACAAAATCTAAATATATTAATATAATTAATTTTTAATATCAAAATAACTGTATTATATATGATATCTATCTTTTTTTATATAAAACTACATTAAATTTATACGATATATTTTTTGTATACAAAAAGTTTTTTTTAAGATTTATATAATATAAAAAAAAAGAAAGAAATATAGGTCTTAAAGGAAATAGACCTTAATTTAATTAGTTATGCGAATATTACGTTTATTACTTTAATTACTTGTACTGCATGTTGATATAATACATGTGCATAGTTTGCTTGGTTTATATATTGTTCATAGACAATTGTAGGTATTCCTTTGTTAGCTATCGGAATTGTCACATATTTGGGGCTGGTACCTGATACATAACGATATAACAGCTCTCCTTGTGCTAAGTCTGATTTAACTATTTTATTTGCATAATTTAATGACTTTGTATTTTCAACAGGAGCAAATATAAAGTTAGGATATCCACTATAAAGCTCTGCACCTCTTCCTGTGTTTCCATGGGTGTCCATTACCAATTTGAAAGAAGTTCCAATGTTGGGAACAACATATTTTTTGGCCAAATCTTGTCCATGTGCTCGGCCAGTAGAATAATCTGCTCCATTATAAACTACCACATCATAAACATATATCTTTACATTATTTAATTTTCCTGCTAAAGCTCCTATGGCATTAAACATTGCTATATGTGTCTGTACTTCCTGGGGATGTACACCTACAATAATTGCTACTTTATTTGTACCAGTACCAAAAGGCCCTAATCTTAATACCTTTCCATATGCATTTTTACCTAATACTGTTGATTTGGCTTTTAATATGGTTGTACTGTTAATTTTAGCTGGTGGTCCGATTGTCTGGGCATACCATGAATTTACAGAAACACTTGGAGGAAGCACTTTTTTAACATTGTAATATGCCATAATTTTACTATACATATAAATAATGGACTGATATTTTAGTTTCCCTTTACTGGTTGTAACATAGTTAGGTACTTTACCATATTTTGTAATATGGGTATTTATACTACTTGCTATGGCTAAGTATTCTGATTTCTTTATAATTCCTTTAGATAAAGTTTCAGAGGAACTTGTTGGTTTTGAAACATTTTTAAGTTCTACTAAATCTTTTGCTTTATTATTTGCTACATTAGTTGTTGCGGATGTTAGTAAATATAAAAATTGATAATTTGTTACCTGTTTACCTGCTATAGAAATAGTGCTTGGCAAACCATATTTTGTTTCTACATAATTTTTAACAGTTCCAGCTGCTTGGCTTATCTGACCAGTGCTAAAACTTGTTGAATTAGTTGTTACCGCTGCTGGTGCACTTATACTTATAAGTATGAGCACTCCCAGTATTATTGGTAAAACTTTTCTATCTATCATTTATTACATCTCCATAAAAAAATTAACATAAAAGTTATTCATTAATTATTTAACTTTATGTTTGTCATCTGGATCAGGTACATAATCATCTCCTGTTAATCCATCATTTTCATTATTATCTTTTTTATTCTTCGAAGAATTTTGGCTAGATTGTGAATTTGTTTTTGTAGCCCCAGTATTATTAGAATAATTAGCTGGACTATCATTTGTTAAACTGTCATTTGTTGGATTGGTTGGTTGGTTATCACCTATACATCCAGAAATAAAAACCCCACCAAAAATCACAGCAATAACAATTATTGATATTAAGGCTTTTTGATTCATTTTAAACCACCTCTTAATTTTATTAATTATCATATTTAATATTTAAATTAATGCATTAACATGATTTAAACCAATGTATTGTAATACAAAATATATTAAAAATACTATCTTAAAAAAAAATTCTATTAATTAAATAGTAGATATTATATTAAAAATATTTATATTACACTCATTAACTGGATTGGAATATCTTTTTTTTAAATTAATTAGTTTAAGTACATTTCTTCTTCTTTTTTTATAAACTAAAATTTTATAGCAGAGTAACAACAAATTTTTAATATGGTGTCTATTATGAAAAAAACATTGGAGAATTTAACCAAGGCTTTCATTGGTGAAAGTCAAGCAAGAAATAGATATACATTGTATTCTAAAATAGCAAAAAATGAGGGCTACCCTCAAATTTCTGAAATATTCCTAATAACAGCAAATAATGAAAGGGAACATGCAAAATGGTTATTTAGAATGATACAGGAGCTTAGAACAGAATATGGTGGTGTGGAATCCATAGATGTTGAAGTTGAAGCTCCATTAGTTATGCAAAGCACAGCTGAGAATATTATTGCAGCCATAGCAGGTGAACACTATGAAAATAGTGAAATGTATCCTAAATATGCAGATGTTGCAGATGAAGAAGGACTTGATTATATGGCTGTAAGACTTCGTGCAATAGGAAGAGCAGAAGAACATCATGAAGAAAGATATAAAAAACTTTTATATGTATTAGAGAATGGAAAAGTTTTCCAAAAAGATCAAAAAGTAAAATGGTTATGCTCAAAATGTGGATATGTACATACAGGACTCACACCTCCAGATAAATGTCCAGCATGTGATCATCCAACTAAATATTATGAAATATTATGTGAGGAGTATTAAAATGATGAGAAAAGGACAAATATATCGATGTAACAGTTGTGGAAATATATTGGAACTGATAAATAATGGTAGTGGAATTCCAAACTGCTGTGGAGTTAACTTTGAAATTTTAAATGACAAAACAAAAAATGTTGGAGTTGAAAAACATTTACCTATAATTGAAAAAACAGATACAGGTTTTAAGGTTAAAATAGGAGAAATACCACATCCTATGAAAGAAGAACATCATATAATGTGGATAGAGATTATAACAGATAATGGAATACAGAAAGTTTTCCTAAAACCTGGAGATACACCTGAAGCAGAGTTTAATATTGAAGATACAGATAATTTAACTGCTAAACAATATTGTACAGTTCATGGACTATGGAAATCATAAATATATATAATATTATAAAAAAAAATTTACTATTATATTAGATTTAAACATTCTCTTTTCATTAATTATAATATTAAATCCTAATTTTTTTTTTGTTGTGACATAAACTTTGTTGACTTGGTTCATAGTTTACAAAACTTTAAGTTAAAACAAACAATAATACTTAAAGAAGGATATAATAAATTTTATTAATTGATTAAAAAGAGGATAGTATGGATAATAAGATTATAATTGTTGGTATAATTATATTAATAACCTTTTTAAGTGGATGTATTCAATCAGATATTTCTAAAATAGATGGACTATCATCATCTATTAATTTCCATCTTAAAAATGGTGATGTATACCTTAATAATGCCACTTATGATACAAATAAAGCCATTTATAATTATGCATTAACAAATTGTGAAAATGCAACTTCAGAATTTAAAAAAGCAAGAAAATTTGCTTTTGAAGGATTTACATATGCTCAAAATTCCAATAACACTATATATATAAATTATATGCAGTCTGTTTTAGATGAGATAGATGCTAAACTCAACGCAACAAACGAACTTAAAACTGCAATTCCCCTATTAATAAATAATAATACAATAGATGCCAATAACCATATAGGTAATGCAAATGGATTTATAGAAAAAGCAACAGGCTTTTACAGCCAAAGAAATGCAATTATCAGACAAAATCCTGATAAATTTAAAATAATAAATAACTGAATATAACTACTAAATTTTTTTTAGAGGTAAAGAAATGATAAAGAAATGTTTAGATTGTAAAGGTCTAGGTCATAAAATCGTAAGTTAAAAGGTATGTGAAAAATGCCATGGAACAGGAGTAAAA
>JAQVTJ010000007.1 GCA_028700095.1 Methanobacterium sp.
CTAAATAAAGATCCATTTTTCCAATTTTTTCATCAAATTGGGATCTGTCAACAATTAAATCTTTAATCACATTAAAATCAAGCGGTTCAATAATTGCATTATCTGTTATTTCTGCTTTACAAGCTAAAACCACTTTTCCATTCATTTTCAAAGCACATGATCCACATTGACCTGCTCTGCAAGAACATCTGTAAGCTATATCCGCATTATATTTTGTATTAATATAATTTAAAGCATCTAAAATCTTCATCTTATCCTCTTCAGGAACATTATAACTTTCTAGATGAGGTTTTTCGCCCATATCCTGGTTTTGTCTGAGAACATTAACCTTTAACATTTCAATCTCCAATTTTTCAATTAAAATCTATTTAAAAAAGATTTATATAAATAAAAACTCTGTAAATCCATATTAATTTATTTAACTTAATTCAATGAATAAGTTTCATCTAATCTAATATTGTTTCTGATATTATAAATAATTTATAAAAGTTATTATATTTTTTATTCTCAAATAATATTTTATTGATTTACTGTTCTAAAGCAAAGTTTTTTCTTATAAGAAGCCAATAAATTAATAATTCATGTTCCATTTTTTTATAATTAGGATATTTTCCTGCTATTATACTCCAAAACTTATTGTTATGTTTCATTTCAACTAGGTGGGTTAATTCATGGAATATTACATATTCTATTAGATAAGTTGGGAGATATATTAAATAATTGTTTATATTAATATTTTTTTTAGAGCTGCAACTTCCCCATCGGGTTTTCATCCATTTGAAATATATTTTATTAACTTTTACATCCAAATTATTGGATAAATTTTCAATATATAATAGAACAATATCTCTAAATTCTGTTTCAGTTAGTAGATAGTTTAGTTCTTTATTATCAGCTTCTTTTTCTGATCTTTTAATATTATTCAACTTTTTATATATCCACTTTTCATGTTTTTTTATAATTTCTTCGTCTTTATTATAATTTAAAGGCATTATAATCCGTAATTTATCTGTTTTAATTTCTAACCTAGTGTATTTAACTTTTCTGTGAAATACTTCATATTCAACTTCCATATCTTGAATTTTAACTTTTTTAATCATTTAGAATTACCATTAATTACTCTCTTTTAGATATAATGTTATATACAAAATTTTAATTAAATTAATTATCTAATAATATTAAAAATATACCACGAATATATATAAAAATATTAATATCCGAATGTTTTTTTTAGGAATAAAAATATTCTGCTTTTAATAGATAATCAGAAAGTATAATGTTTTTAAATTTTGCTAATATATTTGCTTTTGTGAAAATAAAATTTTTCAAATAAAATATTATTAACTATACTATTTTTGTAAAATTAAATTTTTAACACCTTATTTATTTAAATAATAAAAGTTATATCAAAATTAAAGATTTAATTGTGATTATCATGGATATAAAAGAAATTTTAAAAGCAAGCGAGAATGAAAATTTATTCATGCTCGGAAACGAAGCTACTGTAAGAGGTGCAATAGAAGCAGGTGTGGGGTTAGCATCAACCTATCCAGGCACACCTTCATCTGAGATTGGAGATGTATTTTCCAAAATTGCAGTAGATGCAGGAATATATTTTGAATTTTCAGCAAATGAAAAGGTAGCCCTTGAAGTTTCTGCAGCTGCAGCAGCTTCAGGTGTAAGATCATTTACTTTTATGAAACATGTTGGTTTAAATGTTGCATCAGATTCCTTTATGAGTGTAGCATATACAACTGTTGAGGGAGGTATGGTTATTTTATCTGCAGATGATCCTTCAATGTTTTCATCACAGAATGAACAAGATAACCGGCATTATGCAAGACTTGCAAATATACCTATGGTTGAACCTTCAAATCCCCAAGAAATAAAGGATCTTATGAAATATAGTTATGATTTATCTGAAGAATTTAACTTACCAGTGCTTATGAGAACCACAACAAGGGTTTCTCATATGAGAGGAGTAGTTAAAACAAGTAATAAATTAGATAAACCTAAAAAAGGTTTTTTCAAATGAGATCCTCAAAGATATGTTCCTGTACCTTCCACAGCAATAAAAATGCATAAAAACCTTGTGGAAAAAATGGAAAAACTTAAAAATATCTCAAACAACTCTTCATTAAATAAAATATTTAATAAAAATGGAAAAATTGGAATAATAACAAGTGGAAGTGCATTTAATTATGTTATGGATGTAATTAATGAGAACCAGCTAGAAATTAGTGTTTTAAAGATAACATTATCATATCCATTCCCTGATCAACTTGTACTGAATTTCATTAAAGACCTTGAAACTATTATTATAGAAGAAGTTGATCCAATAATGGAAAAGGAAGTACTGTCAATAATTGGACAAAACCAGCTTAAAAAAAATATTCATGGCAAATTAGATGGTACTTTACCAATGATATATGAATACAGTCCAAATATTATCCTTAACGCTTTAAACAAAGTTACTGATACCAATTTGGACATATATGATGCTAATATGAGTGAAATTAAAATTCCAGAACGACAACCAACTCTTTGCCCAGGATGTCCTCATAGAGCAGCATATTACTCTGTTAACAAAGCAGTTTCTGAACTTAACCTAAAAAATGTGATTTATCCCACGGATATTGGATGTTATACCCTAGGAGTAGCTTCACCATATAATTCAGCAGATTATTTACTTTCCATGGGTTCTTCTATTGGAACTAGTTGTGGATTTTCAAAGGCTACAGATCAAAATGTTATAAGTTTCATTGGAGATTCAACTTTTTTCCATGCAGGAATACCTCCACTTATCAATGCAGTTCATAATAAAAACAGATTTGTCCTGGTTATCCTGGATAACAGAACAACTGCAATGACAGGAGGCCAACCACACCCAGGTCTATCTACAGATGGTATGGGATGGGAAGCTCCTGAAATTTCAATTGAAGAAATAGTAAAAGCTACAGGTGTTAAATTTTTAAGATTAATAAACCCATTAAATATTAAAAAATCTCAACAAACATTTAAAGAAGCACTGGAATTTAATGGAGTTGCAGTTGTAATATCCAGATATCCATGCATGTTCATTAAAAGAAAAAGGGAAGGAAACCTTAGCCTTGAAGTGAAACAGAATAAATGTAATTCATGCGCTAAATGTATCACAGAACTTGCATGTACTGCTATATATATTGATAAAGAGGGATTAACCCATATTGACCCTCAGTTATGCAATAAATGTAATGTTTGTGTACAAATTTGTTCTGAAAAGGCAATAGGTATAAAAAATAGTTTTAACAGATAATTAAGTTATAAATTTATCTATTGGAGGAGGTAAATAATGAAACCTTACAATATTTATATTTCAGGTGTTGGAGGACAGGGAATTATAAAAACTTCAACTGTTATTGGGGAATCAGCTATGAAAAGTAATATGTCTTTTGTTATGAGTGAAGTGCATGGTATGGCTCAGCGAGGTGGGGGAGTATCAACAGAACTTAAAATTGGAGATGCACATAGTCCTATAATAGAATATGGTTCTGCAGATTTGTTAATATCATTCGAACCCTTGGAAGATTTACGTGCTATTCCAAAGATAAGCCATAAAACAACAGTGATAATGAATACATCCATAATATATCCTTTTAATCTAAGTGCAGGTAAACATTCATATCCTAATATTGAAGATATTATAAAAGAATTGGATAATAAATCATTGAAAGTTTATGCATTTAATGCAAATCAAATTGCAAAGGAATCCGGACATCTACTATCAATGAACATGGTCATGCTTGGAGCAGCTGCTGCTGTTAATGGATTTATCCTTGAAAAAGAAGTTGTCATAGATTCTATGAAGATAAATTTACCTGAAAAGAGTTTAGATATAAATTTAAGAGCATTTGAATCAGGATTTGATTCTATTAAATCCTCTTAATTAAATTATTTTATTTATATTTTCCCAAATTTATATTTATCAGTTAAATTTTATGTCATTGATAAAAATTCCATTTCCATAATTTTATTTAATATTTTCTAAAATTTTATTTAATATCTAAAACATAATGCTAATTATTATATAATTATCTAAACAACTAAAGAAATTATTATTTGAAATATATAATAGATTAATAGAATAGAAACATTGATATTTTATAGTTTTATTTGGGTTTTAAAATGAAATTAAAAGAGTATAAGATTAAAGAAGGTGCAATGAAAAGTTGGAGGGAGATTTTTCAAAATCCCTGTGATATAATCCTTGAAAGTTTCAAAACAGGTTCTGTAAATATCAATAGAAGAGGAACTATTAATATTAAACATCCAAAGGCAGGTTATATTAAGGATGAAATGATTAATGTACCTATTTTTTCCCATTTAATTAAACATAATAAATTCGGATATTATCTTATTGATACAGGGTTGGATGCTACATATACATATGATCCCTATGGCGGAGTTAAAGGAAAATATGTAGATAAATTCTTCCAAGAGAAAAATGAAAATATTGGATTCCACCTGGAAAATAAAGGAATAAATCTTAAAAACATTTTTTTAAGCCATTTACATCCTGATCACATAGCAGGTGTAAGGGAATTACCTAAAGAAATACCATATATTGTTGGAAAGGGAGAAATAGAACAATATAAACCAGAAATATATGGAGATTTTTTAAAGGATATTAATACATTGTATGAAATAGATTTTTCAACATTAAATAAAATACCACCTTTAGGTCCAAGTACAGATCTTTTTGGGGATGGATCATTTTGGGCAATTTCAACTCCAGGACATACAAAAGGACATATTTCTTATTTAATAAATGGTATATATGGTCCTATTTTACTTACAATGGATGCAAGTTTTATAGGTGACAATTTATTGCTTAAAATAGCTCCATCTGATTATACGGAAGATATAGCTCTTGCACAAAAGACTTTGGAAAATATATGTGAATTTTTATTAGAATATCCTCAAGTCAAAGTATTAGCAGGCCATGAGCTTTTATAAGCATATGCATAAATGAAATAAAGAGTATAAAACATTTCTTAACATATTTTTATTTTTAAATATATTTTGTGTTTGAATTTAATAATAGTAAACCTGTAAATTTGGATATTATATTTAGTTCATTCAACCCAAATTTATATTTTAACTAAATCATATAATAATAAAACAGGTATTGGGTGTTTAGAGATGGAGGTTATAATATGCAAAAAATGGGCATTGCAATAATTCTTATTATTTTTGGTTTAATTGTATTAGCATTCCCTATTTTAGGAGTTATACCTATAGCTTTGATTACAGGAGGGTTAATTCTTCTTTTTAGTATGGGGTTGTTATTGGGGGGAATATTTGTAATTAATGAAAATATATTTCTTGGAATTCTAATGATAATTTTAGGATTATTAGCATTGGTTATTGGAATAGAATTTATCTTCAACCCCGATCTTTTCGCATTCTTAGCAGGTTTACTTATCTATATTATAGGCATATTTTTTATAATAATAGGTATAATGGGTATAATTACAAATAGCAGCTGGAATGGAGTATTTTCAATTATTATGGGTTTATTGTATATAATTCTGGGATCAATTATAACTAATCCACTTCACCTCGGAATATTAATTGGTTTATGGCTGTTAATTATGGGAATAATAATGTTATTTGCAAAATGATCCAACAAATTTTCCATTATTATATTTCTTTAATAATGCACATTTCCAAATTTAATATTTAGACTTCTTTCCATATTTGCTGTTAACACTGCTGTTGCTATGGAATTAAGTTTAGACTGTGAAGTATCTGCACGGGAAGTTAATACTATTGGAGCAGCAGCACCTATAACACCTGCAAGACTACCGCCTGTAAGATAAACATGTGCTTTACATAAAATGTTACCTGCTTCAATTGATGGAACAACTATAATATCTGCATGTCCTGCTACTGATCTTCCTATTCCTTTATGTTCAGCTGCCCATGGGCTGATTGCATTATCAAGTGCAAGTGGTCCGTCAATAATTTTACCACTGAACTGGCCACGTTGACTCATTTTAGCAAGTACTGCTGCATCAATTGTTGATGGCATTTTAGGATTAGCAAGTTCTATTGCAGTTGTAATGGCTATTTTAGGTTCTTCTATTTCAAATACATTTGCAAGATATATTGAATTTAATATTATATTACATTTAGTTTCTAGATCTGGTTTTATATTCCTAGATCCATCTGTAATAAAAAGCAGCCGATTAAGTGCAGAGCTTTCAAGCACATAAACATGACTCATTATTTTACCAGTTCTTAAACCACCATCTTTGTCTAATATACTTCGTAAAAAATCATCTGTATTTACAAAACCTTTCATTAATATATCTGCTCTGTTACTTTTTACCAGTTGAACAGCCTTTTTAACAGCTTTAATATTATTAGGTTCATTATAAATTTTATTTTCATTAACTTCAAACCCTGTATTATTGGATATGTTTAATATTTTTTTTCATCACCCACCAAAATATAATCTGTAATATCAAGCTTTTCAGCCATTAGCACAGCCTCAAGAACTGTTGAATCATGTGCTACTGCTATGACAATCTGTTTTTTTGGATGTGTCTTTATTTTATCAAAAACCTCTTCAAACTTGGTGATCAAATTTTTAACCTCCTCCAACTTAAAATATCCATAATAATATAATTCCAGGTTTATAAACATTAATTTGGTTTTAATTTCTTAAATAAAAAACTATTAACAAATATAAAATTTTTCAAAAACTATTATTTTCCTATATATCAATAAATTTACAAGAATAAAATATATATAAAAAATATCCTAAAAAATTTAAATTATTTTAAACTATATTTTTAGTTATATATATGAATTTCTATCTGATGGAGGTGTAACAGTGGTTTTAGGAATAAGTGATCCTGGGATTTCAGCTGCATATATATGTTGTGTTCTGGCTCTGCTTTTATGTTTAGTTTATGGCGTTATTAATTGGAATAAAGGCGGAGGAGATGAAAAAGAACAAATTTCAGAAGAATCTAAATGGCATGTTAAAGAGAAGGATATGGAAGAAAAAGAACTCGGCTTATGGGATGAAGAGGGTTAGGAGTTTTGATTTAAATGGATTTATTAATACTTAGTATAGTAGTTTTAATTTATCTCCTCATGGTCTTCTATGTTGGTTATGTTGCATGGAAGAGAACCAACAGTTCTGAGGACTACATGGTTGCAGGTAGGAACACCCATCCTTATATTTTATGGCGTTAAGTTATGGTGCTACTTTTATAAGTACTGCTGCAATTGTGGGTTTTGGGGGAACTGCCGGTGTTTATGGTATGGGTCTTTTATGGCTTACAGTTTTGAACATTTTAGTAGGAATATTTATAGCTTTTGTATTTTTTGGAAAAAGAACACGGAAAATGGGACACAATTTAAATGCATTAACATTTCCCGAATTTATATCTAAAAGGTTTAATAGTCGTTTTTTACAATATTTCAGTGGATTAGTTATATTTCTTGTAATGCCTCTTTATGCAGGGGTGGTTTTAATTGGTATGGCAAGGTTTGTTGAAACTATATTGGGCCTTAACTATAATATAGCATTAATTGTAATGGCAGCAATAGTTGCTATGTATGTTGTTTTTGGAGGAATAAGGGGTGTTATGTATACTGATGCACTTCAAGGAACCATTATGTTCTTTGGAATGGCATTCCTATTAGTTGCGACTTACTGGCTTCTTGGAGGTGTTGTTCAGCCAATGAATTGCTTTCAGGAATGGCTGCAATGGTACCAGCTGCAGCATCAAGCACAGGAGCTACAGGATGGACTTCTATGCCAACATTTGCCAGTCCATTCTGTGGACTCTGATTAGTACATTAATATTAGGTGTTGGAATAGGTGTTTTATCACAACCACAACTAGTTGTAAGATTCATGACAGTAAAATCTAATAAAGAACTAAACAGAGCTGTTCTAATTGGGGGAGTTTTCATAGCTCTTATTACTGGAACTGCATTTATTGTTGGTGCATTATCCAATGTCTATTTTATGCAACATACAGGACAGATAGCTATTCAAGCAGCTGAAGGTAATGCGGATAAAATAATACCACTCTTTATAGCAACAGCTATGCCATTGTGGTTTGCATATTTATTCATGATAACATTACTGTCAGCAGCAATTTCAACATTAAGTGCACAGTTCCATGTTCAAGGAACAGCACTAGGAAGAGACATATATGAAACCTTATCTAATAAAGTAGGAGGATCCTCTGTTATGGTTGCTAGAACCGGTATTGTTATTGCTGTTATTATAGCAGTTATACTTGGTTTTATACTTCCTGCTAATATTATAGCAGTTGGAACTGCAATGTGGTTTAGTTTAACAGCAGTTGCTTTCCTTTCAATGTATGTTTGTGCATTATTCTGGAAACGTACAACAAAAAAGGTGCAATTGTAGGACTTGTAGTTGGAACAATATATACAACTATTTCCTATCTGTTCATAAATCAGAAAGCAGCTGCAGCCCTTGGAGTATGCAAAGCTTTAACAGGTAAAGTTGTTTTAATATCAACCATGCCATGGCCAACAGTTGATCCTTTGGTTATTGGTGTTCCTTTAGTGTTTATATTAACAATTATTGTTAGTTTACTCACCAAACCCCATAATAAGGAACTATTAGACAAAGCATTTAAAGATGTGGGATAATATAAATCCCTATTTATTTTATTTTATTTTTTTTGTAAATATTAAAATTTTATAGAAAAATTTTCAAAATCATTTATCCTATAAATATATAATATGGGTTCAGTTTTTTTTACTTATTTATAATAATAAAACATGCAGATTTCCTTTCTTTTTTAAAATAAAACTTTAAGTATTATATTAAACTTAAATAAAATCAATATTTTTTGTAAGAAAATCATATGAATAGGTGAAACCATGAGGATAATAGAAGAAATTATTGGAAAAGAAGTTCTTGATAGTTCTGCAATTGTAATTGGTAAAGTGAAAGATGTAGAAGTAAATTTTGAAAATAAATCATTAGAAGCATTTATTCTTGGAAAAGGCGGGATATCAGAAGGTCTTGGAATATCCAAAGGTGAAACCATAGTACCCTATGATATGGTAAAGAAGGTTGGGGATAAAATACTTCTAAAAGACAATATCACAGAAGATGAAGGAAGTGAACTTTAATTTCGATCCAAATAATTTTTTTTTAGTTTATAAAAAGAAAGGTGGATACAATAAAAAATATTAAAATATTCATAAGCTAATTAATTTTTTTTTAAGTAGGTGAATAAAATTGGAGCTTAGAGGTATCTGTATTATATGTGGCAGACCAGGTAAAATGTATACCTGCACACTTTGTGGTAGTATAATTTGTGGAAGATGTTATAATATAAAAAAAAATATTTGTAAATCCTGTGAAAGTTTTAAAACTGGAAACACCAATAAATTATTCAAATAATTTAAGTTAATAAAATTTTTAAAAACTATAAAAAAAAACTATTATAATAAAAAAATTATATTTTTCAAGTGATCCCAATGGAAAACACTAAAAAACAACTTATAAAACTTTTAAAAGAGAATAATATAGTGAAATATGGAAAGTTCACCTTATCTTCAGGTAAAGAAAGCAACTATTATGTTGATATGAAAAAAGCTATAACCGACCCTATTATTCTTTCAAAGATAGCTGAAATAATATATGAAAAATTAGATGTTAATGATATTGATAAAGTAGCAGGACCTGCACTTGGAGCTATCCCCATAGTTACAGCTGTTTCTATTTTGTCATCAATTCCTATGTTAATGATAAGAAAGGAAAAAAAGGGTTATGGAACTTCAGAATTAATTGAAGGAGATCTTAAAAAGGATGATAAAGTCATAGTTTTTGAAGATGTTACAACTACAGGCGGTTCTCTTATTAAAGCAATTAAAGCAGTATCAGAAAATGGAGGACTGGTTCAAAAAGCTTTTGTAATTGTTGATAGGGATGAAGGTGCTATAGATAATTTAAAAAGGGAAGGAATCATATTAGAACCTTTAGTTTCAGTAAATGATTTCTTATAATATATAAAAAAAAAGTTTTTTATATATTCTAAAAAAATTTTTATTTTTCATTTCATAAAATTTTTTTTTTATCCTCCATGCACATGTTTTACAAGATGTTTTAGTTCTGGTGTGATGATTTTTAAACCAGTGTTTACAGCATTTGGAGAGCCAGGTAATAAAATAATTAATGTATTTTTATATATTCCTGCAGTTGCACGGCTTAATATTGCACCGGTACCCAGTTCTTTATATGATTCGTATCTGAATATTTCACCAAAACCATTGATTTCCTTTTCCATAATGGGTTTTATTGTTTCAATTGTTATGTCTCTAACTCCAATACCTGTGCCGCCTGTTGTGATTATTACATCTGCACCATGTTTTTTTATTATATCTTCAACAGTCAAAAGTAGTAATTCAGGATCATCTGGAATTACTGAATAAAATACTAGTTCATATTTTTTCAGTGAATCTATTATTAAATTACCCGATATATCTGTTGTTTTATTTTCTAAAAAATCTTTATATTTACTATCACTTAATGTAATAACTGCAAATTTTATGGATTTAGGTACATTTTTCTTGTGTTCTTCCATGCTTTTACTTTTCATAGGATCACCAATTAAATTATATAATAATATATCTATTATTTTTTTTAATCTAAATTTTTGTATCTATTTTCTTTAAAACAATATTTATAAAAAAAATGGATTTATTATATAAAAAAAAATGGTTTAAATAAAGTTAATTATTATTTATAGGATGAGGGAGGGAACTAGGTCCAAATCGGAGGCGGTTAATTTTTTGCGAAAAAAATTAATAGGAGTCTAATTTCACCCTCCCTCATTATTAGTTTATGTTTTTTATAACATAAGAACTTTTCCACATCAGCCCTTAAATATATAAAAAACGATATTTAAGCTTTATTAAATAAAATAAACTTGTAAACATAGGTTTATTTAATTTATTTATTTATATATATTTATCCTTTGTTTCTAACTATAACTAATGAATTTATATTAGTTAAAGGAGAAAATAAATGATTATATGTACCATAAAGTTTATGTTCTTGATGCTTCTGCAATTATAGGCGGGTTTTCCTCAAAAAAGCATCGGAATTTTATTACAGCTGATATAATTTGTGAGATAAAAGATTTGAAATCTAAATTAATCCTTGAATCTGCAATTGAACAAAGATCTATACAAATTTTAGAACCTGAATTAACAGATATTAAAAATGTTTCTAAGGTTATAATAAAGTCAGGAGATATATTAAGACTTTCTGATGTTGATAAGAATATTATTGCACTTGCATTTAGACTTAAAAGAGAATATATGTGCACTACAGTGGTTACAGATGATTATTCAATGCAAAATGTTCTTAAAATAGTTAACATACCCTTTAGAAGTGTTTTAACCGAAGGTATCAAAGGGATATATGGATGGGTAAAAGTATGTAAAGGATGTAAAAAAAAATATCCTCATGAATATATATATGATGAATGTGAAATATGCGGAACTCGTATTATAAAAAAAAGGTTGAAAAATTAGTTTAACTATAAAATATGGAGTTAAAACTATTTTTATCTTTTTCCAATTATGATATTATCATTTTTTTTTATAATATTATATATAATATGATAAATTATTTTTAGATAATTATAAAAACATTTAAACTCAATTTGATGTTATGATGAAGATAGGTGTTATTGTTCATGGCCCGCAAATTATTGACACAGGTTATGCCAAGAAAATATTGGAATTATTAGAAAATTATGGTTATGTAACTGCCAAATTAGGCGGTACAATGGGGCGAACAGCTGTTATTGATGCAAAAATGGAAAATGTGATAGATATCACCCAAAAGCTGCTTCCAAGCCATTCAATTGAGAAAATTTCAGAAAATTCAGATGTAGTTATTTTAATTAATTATGGTAAATCCAATATTACTGGACATAGATTTGGATATATGGTTTTTAAAAGGTGTAAAAACATTCCAGAGCTTATTCAAATTGAAAGACCTGGAGAACCTGATGGAACAATAATACCATGGAATGAAAATCAAAGAGATTTAGCAGAAAAATTAGCTAAAAAATTAGAGCTGAAACTTTTAAGCCCATCAACCATAATTAAGAAAATTGGAAAGAATGAATTAATCAATGATATAGAAGATGAAACAACTATTTATAGAAAAATTACAGGTGTATCTCCAGATGAAAACATTTTTCTAAATGGCATAGTAGTTGGTAAGTCAACTTTTTCAGAAGTTATACTGGTTGCAAAAGGAGGTATATTAAAAAATATTATTGGTGGAGAAATTAAACAACATGGCGTTGAAAAACTTGGAATTATAGATTTAAACAATGTTGTGGTTAAAACAGGACTTTTAAGAAGATCTAGAATTTCACCAAGAATATTAGAAAAAACACCATACAATAAACATAATTCTAAATTAAATATATCCTATTTATGCCATGCAGCTGAAGATATTTATCAATATAAAAATTCTGACCTTGTTGTGACTGTGGGAGATGACACAACATTAATTGCAGCAGATATACTTTACAGATTCCAAGTGCCAATTATAGGGATAACAGATGGGGATGTTGATAAAGTTGTAGAAGAAGGATTTAGAACAGCTGGGTCTATGATAGTAGAGCTTGAAAGCGGTTGGGATGATATAATAGGTAATAAAATTTTTTTAGAACTATTTAATGGTAAACAAAGTATGGAAATTGAAAATATAGAAAATTTTAAAAGTAAAATAATACAGATTATTAGCAACACCACCAAAAGATACAATCTAAAATATAATTAACATCATCAAACCTAAAATGGGGTGGAAATTTGGATATAAATGTTCTAATTAATTCTTTAAGAAATTATGAGGGAATCACACGAAAAAATTTTATAAGAGGAGCTACTCGGATACTGGATGATACCTACAATATTGGAGGTAGAACTGCTTTAGGGTTTGGAGACGATGCATCAGCATTAGATATTGGAAATAATACTTTGTTGCTCATGGCAGCTGATGGGATGTGGGGAAAACTTTTAGAAGGTGATCCTCGTTGGGCAGGATATTGTTCTGTTTTAGTTAATGTCAATGACATTGCAGCTATGGGTGGTGTTCCAATTGGAATGACCAATGTAATTTCAGTAAATAAAGAAGAAATATGTAAAGAAATAATGCTAGGGATTAAAGAAGGAGTTAAAAAATTTGGAATTCCAATGGTAGGTGGACATATTCATCCAGACACACCATACACAGCTCTTGATGTTTCAATAACTGGAATTGTAGGTAAAGATGATGTAATTACCAGTTGTGGGGCTGAAATAGGGGATAATGTAATTATTGGCATTGATCTTGATGGCTGCCAACATCCTAAATTTCCATTAAATTGGGATACAACATCACACAAAACACCTGAACTAGTCCAGTCACAAATTACAGTAATGAACAAAATTGCAAAAAAATACATCCTAACAGCGGGTAAAGATATTAGTAACCCTGGAATATTAGGAACACTCGGAATGCTTTTAGAAGCCTCTGGAGTTGGTGCAACAGTTGAACTTGAAAAAATTCCTAGAAACACCAAAGTAAGTTGGGATGAATGGTTAAGGGCATATCCTGGATCAGGTTTTGTAGTTACTGCAAAGGATGAAAATGTTAATGAATGCATAGAAATGTTACAGGAAGTTAACATCACCTCCCAAGTTGCAGGTAGAATAACAGAAGATAAAATTCTTAATTTAACATATGAAAATCAAGAAAAAGTTGTTTTTGATTTTAACCATGATATTATAATGGGTATTAAAGAGAGATCTTAATTAAAATTCCAAAGAGGAGATTTTATGCTTGTGAAGGTCAATGGGGAAGAAATTGAGCTCCCAGATGGTTCTACAATAAAGGATGCTGTAAATGCTTCAGGCGCGCCATATAAAGAGGGTTGTGTTTTAGGAGTTGTCAAAGGACAAGAAGAAATTGAAAGACATGTTAATAAATATAGGCTTAAAACAACAAAGGGCAGCATAATAATCGAACTTTTAACAAACTGTCCTAATATATTACTTGATACATGGAAACAACATTATAAGGAATTAGAAAAGCTTAGAATACGATGGATAACTTCTAATGAAGTGGCAATAGGACAAATCACAACTAATCTTACAGCATCAAGAGAAGAATATGAATATCAGAATTGGGATGTAATATTAAGTCTTTCAGGATTTACAGCTGAAGCAACACATATAATATTTAGCAAAGAAAAACATAATGGGGTTTACGGTGCTCCTAAAGAGAATAGAGGAGTTTTTGCAAAGGTTGTTGGTGGTAAAAGAACTATAATGAACCTTACAGATAATGATTATATTACCGGTGTTGAACCAGTTGTTGAAAGAAAAAGTATTGTTAAAAGTGCTGCAATAACCAAACTCGAAACAAAAATTGCCCATGGAAATGAAATATTCACCTATGTTTTAATTGAACCTACAAAAAAATCTCCAAGTTCAGTTGAACATTTCTTTGCACTTACAGAAAAAGGCGAACTACATGTGGATTATGAATCTGATTCTTTTATTGGATTTTATGGATTACAAGGACTTGGTAAGGAAGCAGAATATATAAATCAAAGAAGAAGAGGTACAGTTACCTTAAGAAATAAAGGAAAAGGCATAGGTCGTGTATATGTCTATAGAGAAGATAGAGTTTCAACACCAAACCATACAATTGTAGGTAGGATAACTAAAGGAATCCAACTCATAGACATCGCCAAAAAAGATGATAAAATAAGTATTAAAACAGTACCTGAGAGAATTACAACACTTTCTATGACACAAAAGGAAGCAAAGGAATTTTTAGACTCCCATGGTATTGAACAGATAAGGGAAGGATCTAATAATGATAATGCAGTGATTGTGAAACAACAACCACAATATACAATGGAAATATTAGAAAAAAATCAAGTCAAAACATTAGGTGTTCCTGAAGATAAAATAGTATATATTGATATTACAGATAGAGCACCTAAATCGTCATGGTATTTCCAGAAAATCACAGGACTTCTAGATTCACCTATTGGTTCATTAAATGTAATGTTTGCTTTCCCCGGGATGAAGATAATAATGTTCAAAGGTAATCCAATGGAATCCAAAGGACTTATACCAGAAAATACCCCACAAGGCTGTGTAAAATCTGGTGAGATAGGAATAACCAATATGTCCAGAAGACAAATAGGGGTGGTTGGAGTAAGATTCGAAGATAATGATGAATTTGGACCTACTGGAGAACCATTTTTAGGAACAAATATAATAGGAAAAATTGTTAAGGGAATAGAGAATCTTGAAAAATTCAAAGAAGGAGACACAATTTATGTCGCAAGAAGAAAGCTCTAAATTTACCCGTATGATTATTTTAGGACCTACTGCAAATATAAGCCAAACAGAACTTGTAAGAAAGATTCATATGATGGAAATTCCACTTACAATTAAATCCACATGTTATGGTGCAGTTATTAATGGTGAGGAAGCTGATGTAAATAAAGCTGTTGAGGAAATTCGTAAACTTGATCCTTGTAATATATTCACCAAAGACAGAGGATTTCCACCAGGAGATCCAAGACGTTGCAGAGCAAAAAGAGGCGGTGCAAGGGAAGGATTTCACCAGCTTGAAAAGGAATTTGAACTCTTAGGTCATATAAGTGAAGCTCTTGAACATCCAAAAAAGGTTAGTCTTAAAAAACCAGGGAAAATATCGGTTGATACATTTAAAAAAATTGCAGAGGAGAGTGAAAAATGAACCTTACAAAATCATCAACAGGGAATGAAATAACACCACTGGCAATTGCAATACATGAACTTTTAAACAGACTTCCCATAACCATGCGAACAAAAAATACAAAAGGAGTTAGAATTGAAGAAGGTAAAGTAATTGACAACAATTATACAGGACCAATACTTGAAAAAGTACTTGAAAATGGAATAATATCCAATGAAACACCAGATTATGGTCCGTAAAAAGGTTTACCAGTTCTTGTGGTTCATTTATTAGAAAATAATGAAGTAATAGCTTCAATAGGTGTTGTTGATACAACAAAAGGAATTTACAGTGATATAATGCAAATAACTAAAAGACCAGAACAGTTTGATAAAGATAATACAAGGAGGGAATTCTATTGAAAATAGCAATCTTCCCACCTAACTCACTTATACTTGCAGATCTAATTGAAAGAAGAGGACATGAACCGCTTGTTTTACAAAAAGAAATCCGAAAAAGAGTTACTGATGCTGAGATAGACTCACCTCCATTAAACATTACAGAAGAAGAACCTATTAAAGGACTTAAATATGCTGCAATTGAAGTGCCTTCAGGTGTAAGAGGGAGAATGGCAATATTCGGTCCTTTAATAGATGCTGCTGAAGCAGCAATAATAATGGAAGATGCACCATTTGGTTTTGGATGTATTGGATGTGCTAGAACAAATGAACTTTCAATGTTCTGCCTTAGAAAACGTGGAATACCTCTTTTAGAATTACATTATCCAACAACCAAGGAAGAAACAATGGAAGTTGTTAATAAGATTAATACATTCTTAGACAAGTTAGAGAAGTTGGAGGTATCAAATGGTTAAAATAGCTCAAATATCATGCGGAACAGATTACAGTGGTATTCAAAAAGAAATAGAAAAAGCCGCAGAAACATTTGGAGCCCAGATCATCATACCAGAAGCTGATCTGAACTATATAGATGAAGCATATAAAAAGTTCGGTTTTAATGCAGCAAGTACAGGTATAAGACTGATGATAGCCAGAGCCACATCTATAGTAGAAGGAAAAACAGATGCAGATGCAGTTTTCATAGCTACATGTTTTAGATGTGCAGAAGGTGCACTTTTAAGGAATGAAATAAGGAGATTCATACAAAAAAACACCAATTTACCTGTAGTAACATATTCATTCACAGAACGAACAAAAGCAGATGAACTATTCATAAGAATGGAAGCTCTTTCAACTATTGTTGCAAGAAAAAGTCTTCTTGCAAGAGAAAAACAGGAAGGTCTTACATTAGGTATAGATTCAGGTTCTTCAACAACTAAAGCAGTTCTTATGGAAAATAACAAGGTAATTGGAACAGGATGGTTACCTACAGCAGATGTTATAGAAACAGCTAATATTGGAATGGAACAAGCGTTCAATGAAACAGATTACAAATTAGCTGATGTTGATGGTATTGGTGTTACAGGATATGGAAGACTGAGAATAGGACATCATATGGATGCTCAACTAATACAAGAAGAGCTTAGTGTTAACTCAAAAGGAGCTGTTTACCTTGCAAATAAACAGAAAGGTGAAGCAACAGTTCTTGATATTGGGGGAATGGATAATAAAGTCATAACAGTTAATGATGGAATACCTGATAACTTTACTATGGGTGGAATATGTGCCGGTGCATCAGGAAGATTCCTTGAAATGACATCCAGAAGATTAGGTGTTGATATAAGTGAACTTGGACCATTAGCATTAAAAGGAAACTATAGAAAAGCAGCATTAAACAGTTACTGTATAGTATTTGGAATTCAAGACCTAGTAACATCCTTAGCAGCAGGAGGATCCAAAGAAGATGTAGCAGCAGCAGCTTGTTATTCTGTTGCAGAACAGGTTTATGAACAACAACTTCAAGAGATAGATCTAAGAGAACCTCTTATCCAAGTAGGTGGAACATCACTTATAGGAGGTCTTGTTGAAGCTGTAAGTACGGTGTTAGGTGGAATTGAAGTGATAGTACCTGAATATTCCCAGTACATAGGAGCTGTTGGTTCTGCATTATTAGTATCTGGATTAGGAGTTAAGAAATGAAGGTAGAGTGCTATGATGAAAATGGGGCAGAAGTCTATGATATGATAATAAGACATATATTACAAGAAGTTCAAGTATCTCGTTCAATAGGGGATCTACGGGTTTATGTTGATCCAAGAGAACCTATTTTTATAATTGTTATTAAGTTAGAAAAGGCTTCTCCACCAATTGTTATTGAAGACTTTTCAGAATATAAATTCAATAAAGATGGAAATGAGATGTTTATAAAGATTAAAAATGAAACATATCTGCCTGACCTTCTGAAAAAACTATGGGAAACTGAAGGAAGGAATAAAATACACCAACCCAATCGTTTCGAAGTTATTATAGATGATCCACAAAGAGAATTAAATGGCATGGTAATAATTGATCCCCAAGATGATCTTCGAAATAAAGTTTATGATGCTATATTCAGAATTATTCCTGAAGGTTTTAGGGTTATAGATCATAAATCAGAAGGAAATATAATTGCTTTAACATGTACAGATGAAATTATGAAGAATGAATGGCTTAAAAAAACTGAAGAGATCATTAAGGAGATTAAAAATGAATGAATCAAAATTTGCCCATATAACAAAAGTACATCCATGTTTCAATGAGAAAATGCACGATAAAGTAGGGAGAATACATGTTCCCATAGCACCAAAATGTAATATTCATTGTGATTTCTGTACAAGGGATATAAATAAATGTGAACAACGTCCAGGTGTAGCTTCTCGTGTAATGACAGTGGACCAGGCTGTAGAACATGTTAAAAAAGTCACTTCAGAAATGAACATAGCTGTTGTTGGAGTTGCAGGTCCAGGGGATGCTCTTTTTAACAATGAAACTTTTGAATTTTTTAAACATATGGATGAAGAATTCCCAGATCTCATTAAATGTATGAGTACAAATGGACTTTTATTACCTGAAAAGGCAGATGAAATAGCAGCTCTTCATATAAACACTGTGACGGTTACTGTTAATGCAATTGACCCTAAAATTGGTAGTAAAATATATTCAAATGTATTTTATAATAATGAACTTTATACTGGAGAAGAAGCTTTCAATATATTATCCAAAAACCAGTTGGAAGGTATAAAAATGTTAGCTGAAAGAGGTGTTGTTGTAAAAGTTAATGCAGTGTTAATTCCTGGTGTTAATGATAAACATATATTAGATATTGCAAGGAAGGTTAAGGAACAGGGAGCTTCATTAATGAATGTTATACCTTTAATTCCAATGCATAAATTTAAAGATACACCTAAACCTGGCTGTGCAGAGCTAAGTGAAGTAAGAGATGCTGTTGAAGAAATAATACCTGTATTTCGGGCTTGTACACAGTGTAGGGCAGATGCTTATGGTGTTCCAGGGAAAGAAGATAAACATCTTGATATGACACCTTCAAGCCATTATTAAATCCCCAAAAAAATTTTTATGGAATATTATTTCTAAATTTTTTTTTATAAACATGGAAAGTGTTATCAAATGAAAACAATGTATTGGAAAGATAATAAACTATTTTTAATAGATCAAACACTTTTACCTGATGAAATTGTTTATTATGAATGTAAAACTTATGAAGATGTTATTAATGCAATAAAAACCATGAAAGTTCGTGGTGCACCTGCAATTGGGATTGTAGCAGCATTTGGGATGGTACTTGCTGAAAATGCAAATGAAGATATTAAAGAAGCAGCAGATAAAATAAAAAATGCAAGACCCACAGCTGTAAACCTTTCTTGGGCTGTTGACAGAGTTTTAATTTCTGAATCATTTATTGATGAAGCAATGCTCATGTATGATGAGGATATACAAACTAATAAGGCAATTGGTAAAAATGGGGCTGCAGTAATAGATAATGGAGATACAATATTAACACATTGTAATGCTGGTGCACTTGCATGTGTTGATTATGGAACTGCTCTTGGTGTTTTACGTGCTGCAAATAATGAAGGAAAAAAAATTAAAGTTATATGTGATGAAACACGACCACTTTGCCAAGGCGCTCGTTTAAGTGTTTTTGAAATGCAACAAGAAAAAATTCCTGTGAAATTAGCTGTGGACAGTGCAGCAGGACATTTAATGCAGAAAGGTATGGTTAATAAAGTTATTATTGGTGCAGATAGAGTAGCTAAGGGAGGGGTAGCTAATAAAATAGGTTCATTAATGGTTGCACTTGCTGCAGAAAGATTTAATATTCCATTCTATGTTGCAGCACCTAAAAGCACATTTGACAGTGAAAATTCTATTTATGATGTTGAAATAGAAGAAAGAGATGCTGATGAAGTATTATATATGGGTAAATGTAGAGTTGCACCTGAAGGTACAGATGTGGAAAATCCTGCATTTGATATTGTACCATCAGATCTAATTACAGGTATAATAACTGAAGAAGGGATAATAAAACCGTTTTAAAAATATTCATTTAATATATCCTAGCATCTATACCCATATGCCAAACACCTGGACTTTTTGATTTAACCTTTCTTGAATTTAAAATCTCTACTTTACGAGGATAGGCAGTTTCCTTTATTCTTTCAATTGGATGTTGATAATCTGATGCAAATTCATAATAATGAAGAATTCCTCCCGGTTTAAGAGATTTAATTGCTGTACTAAGAAAATTTTTAGCAGTACCTGGTAAATTCATCAAAATTCGATCTGCACATAAATTTAAATTATTTAATACTTCTTCAACATCACCTAAAATAGGAATAATATTTCCTTCCAATTTATTTAATTGAATATTTTTTTTAAAATATTTATGTGCATATGAATTAATATCAATAGAATAAATTTTCACTTTATGTTTTTTTGCAATTGAAATTGAAAATGGCCCTATACCTGTAAACATATCAATTATTACTTCATTATCTTTAACATTGTCTGTTATTATTTTCCTTTCAGTTGCAAGTCTAGGACTGAAATATACCTTTTTAACATCAACTAGTAATCTTGAACCAAATTCTTTATGGACAGTTTCTGATATATCAGCACCAGCTAAATATTCAAGATCCCGTGTTCTTACAATACCTTTTATTTTACTAACTTTTCTATATACAGATTTTCGCTTAGTGAATTTAAGGGCAGCATCACCAATTATATATTTATAATCATCAAAGTCTTCTGGAATTTCTAATATTACAATATTACCAATTATATCAAAGGATTTTTTTATATCTTCAACTTTATTATTATCTATTTTATTTTTTAAATAATCTTTAAGACTTTTAGGTCTTTTTTTATGAATTTCAAAATTTGTATCCACAATTTCAACAGCATCAGCTTTTAATTCTTCCATTAACTTATTATCAGGTATTTTAATTAATGGAATATAAACAAAGTCATTAACACGTTTAATTTTCATGTCAAGATTTATAAGTGATTGTTTTAATAGAACTCTACGAATTCTATTGGCATTGTTTTTTAAAACTTTTAAACCGATCATTAGATTCCTCATACATTTTTACATTAGTAATTTAATATTAATTACCAATGAATATTAAATTTTATCAAATAATTAAAATATATAAAATTATAACATTATATAAAAAAAAGGATTGAAGGTGAGTGAATGTTTTATTTTATTGGTCTAGGACTTTATGATGAAAAAGATATATCAGTTAAAGGTATAGAAGCACTTAAAAAGGTTGAAGTAGTTTATGCTGAATTTTACACTGCAAAATTATTTGGAGGAAGTATCAGTTCACTTGAAAATATGATTGGTACTAAAATAAAAATATTAACCAGAGAAGAAGTTGAAGAGGAAAATCTACCCTTAAAAGAGGCAAAAACAAAAGATGTTGCATTTTTAAGTGCAGGAGATCCTTTAATTGCAACTACACATTCAAAAATGTTAATAGAAGCAAAAAGATCTGGAATAACAACTATAGTTATACATTCTTCTTCAATTCTTTCTGCTGCACCTGGAATAGCTGGTCTTCAAGCATATAAATTTGGTAAAGTAACAACAATCCCATTTACAGAAGAGAACTATTTTCCATATTCACCATACCATGCAATTAAAGCTAATATGGATTTAAAACTACATACATTAGTTCTTTTAGATATAAGGGCTCATGAAAATAGATATATGACAGCAAATCAGGCAATGGAATATTTATTACAAGCAGAAAAAGATAAAGAACTAAAAATAACAACTGAAGAAACTGTGATAGTTGTTGTTGCACATGCAGGTTCAAAGACTCCTATAGTGCGTGCTGATAAAATTAAAAATCTTATTAACTATGATTTTGGTGGTCCATTACATTGTCTGATGATTCCAGGAGATCTTCATTTTATGGAAGCAGAGGCTCTTGTTGAACTTGCAAATGCACCTAAAGAACTTTTTAAAGATTTAATATAGATTTTTTTTTACCAATAATTATTTGGAGAATTAAATGAATAAAAATATTAATAATGCCAAACCTTTCTTAAAATGGGCTGGTGGAAAGAATCAGTTATTAAAAGAGCTTAATAAGAGATTACCTTTAAATTTAAAGGATGCAGGAACTATAGGGAGATATGTTGAGCCATTTGTTGGTGGAGGTGCAATGTTTTTTAATCTTAAAAACCATTATAATATCAAGGAATCCATACTTTTAGACATTAATAAAGAACTTGTAATGGCTTATCAGGTAATGAAAAATGATCATAAAATTTTGATAGATCTATTGGATGATATTGAAGATAATCATTTAAAAAAAGATGAAAATGCACGTAAAGATAATTATTATAGAATCAGAGATATTTATAATTCAAAATTAAAAGATTTTGATTTTAATAACTATAATGAACAATGGATTGAAAGAACTAGTTATTTTATATTTCTGAATAAAACTTGTTTCAATGGATTATTCCGTCAAAATAAGAATGGACAATTCAATGTTCCATTTGGACTTTATAAAAATCCGAATATATGTGATAAAATTAATATAAATTTAGTTAACCAAGCTCTTAATAATACTGAAATAATTTGTTCTGATTTCATTCATTCTGATAAATATATCATGGAAGGTACATTTGTATATTTGGATCCTCCTTATAGGCCTATAAGTAAAACATCTAATTTTACAATGTATTCTAAAGGAGGATTCACAGATTTGGATCAGTTAGAGCTTTCTAATTTTTATAAAAATATAGATCAAAAGGGTGCATATTTAATGTTAAGTAATTCTGATCCTAAAAATAATGATTTAACAGATACATTTTTCGATAATTTATATGGGGAATATAATATTGATATTGTTTGTGCTAGAAGGAATATTAATAGAAATTCATCGGGCAGAGGCACTATCAATGAGTTGATTATAATGAATTATTAAAAATATTTTATTTTACCCAATAAAATAATTCATTAACTTCTAGGATCTATGTAAAACTATTCTACTTTTATGTTGTTTTAGGGTTTGTTGTAGATGTGTTGGTAATTTCTTTATCTAAATATTCACATTTTTCAACATTTTGAAGTGGTATTAATACATATTTCTTACCACCTTCTTTATTCATATAATTTATTTGGATTAAACTTTTTACTTCATCTATTTCTATACTTTCAACTCCAAATTCTCCTTTTTTGAAGTTATGCACATCACCACTAACCATAAAGATTTCAATTTTTTCTATCATATTAAACCACCTTTTTAATTTATATCATAATATATGTCACCTATCTGGCAAATAGTTTTAAATTTATATCATAATTTATTATTTAGAAATTTCATATAATAATTATCAAGAAATTATAGGAATTAAAATATAATCTATGTAAATAAGAAAGTTCTAACTTCAAGATAAATTTAATATTTTAACACGTTTCTAAAGGAAATATTATTTATTTACTAAGAACTAGTTTTAGAACATAAAATATAAAAAAAATATGTAGGAGGATTAATGGAATGGTTGGCAAACATGGACATCAACATCATGGAAAATCATCTAAGGATATTTTAAGTGGGGATTTGGTTTTAGAAGCAGCAAATATTAAAAATGGGGATAAATTCCTGGATGCCGGATGTGGGGATGGTCATGTGTCAATAGATGCTTCCTATAAGGTTGGAAAGGATGGTAAAGTTTTTGCTATTGATATTTATCCAGATTCAATTGAAATTTTAAAAAATGAAATTAAAAATAGGAATATTAAAAATATTAAACCATTGGTAGCTGATATTACCGAAGAATTACCATTAGAAGATAATTCAATAGATCTGGCTTTAATGGCCAATGTATTACATGGCTTTGTACATAGTGGTGAAGTAGACCAAATGTCCAATATTGTAAAAGTTTTAAAACCTGGAGGTATATTTGCAGTGGCAGAATTCCGTAAAGCTGAAAGTAGTAGAGGACCTCCAATTCATATAAGAATATCTCCAGAAGAAGTAGGTGATATACTTAAAAAATATCATTTTGAAGTAGTTGACTCATATGAAATAGGAGAATATCATTATATTGTAAGGGGATTATTAAATAAATGACTAATTAAAAAAAAAATTGTATTTTACAAGAACTAATAAAGTTGTGTATAGTTATCAATAAAATTAGAATGATCTCTGTCAAGTATTTTTAAAGCACTCATAGCTTCAGGTGAGGAGCAACTTCTTTCTTCCACTAAATTTCTTAAAGTTCCATTTTTAATATGTTCTTGCACTTCTTTAATTGAAAATTCCATTGTTTTTTTATTATAACTCCTAAGTTCATGAGGATTCATATCAAATATTTT
This sequence comes from Methanobacterium sp., assembly GCA_028700095.1. GTDB lineage: Archaea > Methanobacteriota > Methanobacteria > Methanobacteriales > Methanobacteriaceae > Methanobacterium_B. The sequence continues at coordinate 24,592 of JAQVTJ010000007.1, forward strand.
ATATTTTTCAAGATCATATTTCATTGAAGGAGTTAACAATATATTTAAACTAGCATAAAACATTGCAGAAGTATTATCAAAGATATCAACCCCTAAATATGATAAGAATGGTATATAAGAAGGTTCAGCTAGTGGAAAATAAATCATGGTATTTGGATTTATGTTTTCTCGTATTTGAACTAATATCTCAACAAGATCTCTGGATCTTTTCATTAATTCTTCAGTGTTTGCAATCATTAAAATTGTATTACCAAGATCTTCCAATTCTTTTGCACATTGAACCCTTAAATCCGGATATTTCGAACCATGCACAATACCAACACCATTTTCATCACTTAACTTAGCATTTTCAACGGTACAATTCACAGACCATAATGCCAGATTTTTTGGAACATTATAGGGCATTGGTTCATCTTTTAATATTTTCAATGAGTTTTCTATATCAATTATTGTTGGTGTTTCTTTACCAAGATATTTACCCAGTCTAGCTGGTCCATCATGCATTTTTATTTCCATCATATTGATCACAAAATTATTGTAAATAATTAAAAACATTTGTTTAATAATAAAATCATCTATTTAAATTATAATAGTTTGTTTAATGTAATGTTATTTTCTGTTTAAAAAAAAACAAAAAGGCGTAACTTAAAAGGTTACAGTTACTGTTTTTAACACAATCTATATATATATACTAAAACTAAACCTAGGATATGAAAATCACAAGTTTTCACATATGGCCGAATACGATCATTTGATCAGGGCGTGAAACAGAATGAAAACGTTAAAACGCTTAAAAAATATATTAAGTGGAGAAAAAAATAAAGAAGAGAAAACAGAAACTCCTAAAGGAGAAACAGTAACTGAAACAACAAGTTCAACAACAAAAAAAGAAGAAAAATCTAAAAATAACGATAAAACACTTAAAACAGAAGCTCGAGATATTGCAAAAAGTGTAAAATCCAAGGCAAAGGATGCAAAATCTAAAGCTAAAGATGTTGCAAAAGAAGTAGAATCTAAAGTTTCAAAACTTGAAAAAGAAGTGAAACCTGAAAAATCCGAAACAGATAGGAGTGGTAAGATGACTTTACTCGAAGGAAGAGAAGAAGAAGTGATAACCTGTAAAAATATTGATGAAAATTTCAAACAGGAAATTGTAGATGCTGGTGCTGAATCAGTAGTTTTATGTTTCCAGTGTGGTACATGTACCGGTGCATGTCCTTCTGGAAGAAGAACCCCTTACAGAATTAGAAGTGTTGTAAGAAGATCTGTTATGGGACTTAAAGAGGATGTAATATCTGATGATACTATTTGGATGTGTGTAACCTGTTATGAATGCCAGGAAAGATGTCCGCGAGGAATAAAAATTGTGGATGTTGTTAAAACAGTAAGAAACTTTGCTGCACAGGCAGGATACATGGCACCAGCACATAAAATGACTGGTTCATTTGTTATAAAAACAGGACACGGAGTACCTATTAACGATGCCACAATGGCACTTAGAAAGAACGTTGGACTCGGAGAATTACCACCAACAACCCACCAATTCCCTGAAGCACTTGAAGAAGTCCAGAAAATATTTAAAGCAACAGGATTTGACAATCTTATTGGCTGGAACTGGGAAAAAGGGGAGCTAGAATAAGGAGGAATCACAATGGCATTTGCATATTTTTTAGGATGTATAATGAACAACAGATACCCTGGAATTGAAAAAGCAACTAGGGTAATGTTTGAAAAGCTTGGTGTTGAACTAAATGATATGGAAGGAGCATCCTGCTGCCCAGCACCAGGTGTTTTTGGATCATTTGATAAAACAACATGGGCTGCAATAGCTGCAAGAAACATAACCATAGCAGAAGACATGAAATCAGATATAATGACAGAATGTAACGGATGCTTTGGATCATTATTTGAAACCAACCATCTCCTTAAAGAAGATGAAGAGATGAAAGGTAAAATAAACAGTGTTCTAGCTGAAGCAGGAAGAGAATATAAAGGAGAAGTAAACGTAAGACACTTTGCAGAAATTCTCTACAATGATATAGGACTTGATAAACTTACTGAAGCTGTTACAACACCATTAAATTTAAATGTAGCAGTTCACTATGGTTGCCACTTCCTTAAACCAAGTGCAGCTATCAAAATTGACAACCCACACACACCATCAATTCTTGACGAACTTGTTGAAGTAACAGGTGCAAAATCAGTTAACTACATAGATAAAATGATGTGCTGCGGTGCAGGTGGAGGACTAAGGTCACGTGATATAGATGTAACACTAGACTACACCAAAGAAAAACTTGATAATATGACAGCTGCAGGAGTAGATGCAATTGTAAATGTCTGCCCATTCTGCCATCTACAATTCGATGTAGGACAAACAGAAGTTAACAAAAAATATGGGACAGACTTCAAAATTCCAGTATTCCACCTTGCTCAACTCTATGGTCTTGCAATGGGATTAAAAAGAGAAGATCTTACAGTCGATGCTCATATAACAAGCACAGACCCTGCTATTAAAAAACTCGATGTAATTACTGGTGGAGAATAATTAATTTATTCTCCTTTAAATTATTTTTTTATTTTTAATAAATCCATTTTTTTTGTAATATTAACTTCTTTTATAGGATATAAAATAGTAAAAAATATTAAATCCAAAAACCATAGATTAATCTGTTTTTAAAGGTTTATAATTATTTACAAAATTAAAAAAAAAATAAGAGGTGTTTTTTTGTTTGTTGCAAGTTTAGTTGGAGTATTCCATTTTAAAGAGTTACCAGAAAAATATGGGCCATTTGTACAACATAAAGCTTCACTTGAGAAAAAAATCATAAAAGATGAGGATCAAATAGCAATTTTAAATATAACAGGTACAGAAAGTAACCATACACTATTTTTAGATTCATATAATGATATTAAAGAAATAATTAATGAATTAAAACTGGTTGATGCTGAACTAAATTACAACAGCAAAAAAATATTGGAAGGACATTTATGAGCAATTTACCACTTGAACAAACATGGATGGTTTTAGTTGAACTTCTAAGTGACCTTAGGAAAAGAAATATAAAAATAAATCCTGATATTCCTAAAAATATCAGACTAGCTAAAACAACCATCAATTTTTATAAGGTTAACCCAGCTGATCCAGAGAGACTGAATGAAATTAAAAGAATAAATGACTTTTTAAATACAGCCCAAAGTAAACTCTTGGATTTAGCTGAGGAAGAAGGTAAAGAATATGTTGATCAATGGATAAAAAAACTTACAAAAGCTTCACGTGGCGAAAAAATCTATGATCTATCGGATAAAAAGTCTGAATTTGTTGTAAGTGCACCTCCAGGATTTTCTATGGTCAGAATCACCTTCAAAATACCATTGGATGAGGAAAGAATCCAAGATATAGCAGAATATCATAATGTGATAATAGAATTTATAACAGATACAATCATTGCAATATACGGAGATAAACAAAATATCCAAGATAGTTTAAAGGAAATAGCATCATTTTTCAATGAACAAATAAATGTCTAATAGTTATTATTAATCTGCTATTTAATTATTTATAAAATAAAAATCTATAATTAAATAACTGTTATATATAAACCAAATATAATAAAAAAAAAGATTTATAAAAATTTTCAGGAGGAAATCAATGAAAATTCTTGTAATAAGCGATATTCATGGTAAATATATTAAAATCATTGATTATCTCAAGAAAAATTCTTTTGACCTTATTATTATAACAGGTGATATTACAGATTTTGGTCCAACTGAACTAGCTGAAGAAATACTTAATGAAACAAGTTATTTTAATATTCCAATATTAGCAATTCCAGGAAATTGCGATCCAATAAATCTCTATAAAAGCATAGATAACTCTAAAGCAGTTAATATTCATGGTAAAACTATTACAATCAAAAATATAGGTATATGTGGATTTGGAGGTTCTAATATAACTCCATTTAATACTCCATTAGAATTTGGAGAAATTGAAATTTATAATAACTCCCATAGACTAATGAAAGAAATAAAAAACCATGAAATAACTATAATAGTTACACATGTTCCACCTTGGAA
>JAQVTJ010000086.1 GCA_028700095.1 Methanobacterium sp.
GAATATTTGGATAATATAAGTCTGGTTTTAGATCCATGTTTATGGATATATTGTTCTATAATTTTTTCATCAGTATTTGCATGTTTTTTTACTATTTTAACTGTTTCTTGGAATGAATAGGATATTTCTATTACTTCAAATAATATTTTCATAAATATAACAAAGATATGTGACAGAATTCCTAGATCTGTGAAGATATCATATTTTTTTCCCATTATATAAATTCTCCATGCAGTTTGAAATACGATATTAATTTCTTTAAAAGATTTTCTTTCTTTAAGATATTCTTTTATACAGTAAAAATAGAATTTTGTTGATTTAAGACATTTATATCCTGTCCATATACTAAAACCTATATAGTTATTATTAAATAAATTGGAATCATGGAATTTGTCTGCGAAAAGTATTATATCAAATTTTGATAATTTTTTATATACTTCTTCTTTAGATTGTGCATTTAAATCCTTTTTAAGGAATTTGTAAATATCATTGAACACTTCTTGTGAATTAGAATCAATATCTTTGATAGTAAATACTACATCATAGACATTTAATTCTAATTCCTCTATTGCAGCATATTTGTGGATTTACCAGTACCTGGAGCTCCTATAACATGAATTATTCTTCCCCTACTATTTTTAATGGTTTTAAATTTATTATATAATTTTTTATAGGATTCTGTAATGATAAATATATTATTTTCAGAGATAGAGTTAATTTTATACTTTCCCTATATAATTTGATTATTTTTTATAATAATTAATATTATGTTAGCTTCTAAAAAAAAAGATATTATTTTAAGGAAATTTTATTGGATTTTCATTATTTTAAACTTGGAAAGTAAAATTTCAAGCTAGTAACAATTTTGGTTACTATCCCTAAAAAATAATATGTGTTAAAAATAATATAATATGTAAATATACTATTTTTAATGTAGGAATTTAAAATAATATTAATATATAGCTGGGATAACAAATTAAAAAATTAGAGTATAATGTGCGGTGAAAAAAAATTAGTAGAGAAAGGTATTTTAGGTTTAGAAAATGGATGGGAATTAATATTTGATGCAATTCCAGATCCTATTGCAATAGTTGATAGAGATCATAGGATTGTTAAAATGAATAAATCCTTTGCAGATAAGATTGGTAAATTTCATGATCATATGTTGGGAAATGTATGTTATCAGACTATTGATAATTTGGAAGATTCACCAGTTAATTGTCCGCATACACAATTATTAAAGGATGGTTTAGAACATTCCAGAAAAATTTATGAAAAACATCTTGGAGGACACTTTACTATAAATGCATCTCCAATTAATGATAATGAGGGTAATCTTATTGGAAGTATTTATATTGCACATGATTTTACCAAAAGAAAAGAGATAGAAGATGAACTTGAAAAAACACTTAAAGAAAAAGATATTTTAATGAAAGAAATTTATCATAGAGTAAAAAATAATCTTATGATAATATCAAGTCTTTTAAGTCTTCAATCTAGATATATTAAAGATAAAGATACTAAGGAAATTTTCAGAAAAAGCCAAAACAGGGCTAAATCCATGGCTTTAATACATGAAAAACTCTATAAATCAGAAGATCTTAAAAGTATAAATTTTGCTGAATATCTTAAAAATCTTTCAAATGATTTGTATACTACATATACCACAAATCAAGATCTTGTGAAGCTTTTTTTAGATGTGGATAATATTATATTTGATATTGAAATTTCCATTCCATTGGGATTAATTTTAAATGAATTACTAACCAACTCATTGAAACATGCATTTCCAAACAATAGAAAAGGTGAAGTAAAAATAGAATTACATAAAAAAAATAATGGCAGGTATTATCTTTCAGTAGCAGATAATGGAATAGGATTACCTAAGAATTTGAATCCTCATAAAATAGACACACTAGGAATGCAACTAATAAACAGTTTAACAAAACAAATAAACGGCGAATTAACAGTTAATACTGATAATGGAACTGAATTTATCATAAAATTCAATGTAGAAGATTAAAATATTAAAAACATGAAAATTAGGATAAAATATATCTCTTTTTCTCATTTATAAATTATAATTTTTTTTATAAAAATATAAATAAATTTTAATAGAAAAACTTATTCAATATAAGTGCAAGACACTTTTTTTAAAGTAAATATTATAAATTAATTAAAATGTTATTTTTTTGAGGTTATAAAAAAATGGAAAAATCTGCAAATATAAATATAGAGGTTAAGATAGGGGCGCTTAGGAAAAATTTGTTAGATTTAACCATGCGAAATAAGCTTCTTAACTTCAAACCTCAAGCTCGGTCAATTAGGGTTGTTAATGAAATTCCAACAGAATTATATCAACTAATGGTTTTAGAAGATAAAAAATTACGTTTCATGCCTCGGAAGATTAATGAATCTAATAATAAAATATTTTCCCCAGAGGTTGTGGGAAAAAATAATATCAACCCGGATATATTGGAAATAGATAATAATGATAATGGAAGTGTCTATGAAACTTCAATAATAGATAATAAAATTTATCAAGAAGAATTAAAACTTAAAAAATTGGATATTAATGATAAAGAAGCTTCATTATTATGGAAATTACCATTACCCAATCAAAAAGTAATTAAAAAACATAGAAATCTGCTTTTACAAACCAATCATGAAGCAGAAGAACTTCAAAAACGTCTTTTTTATATTAATCAACAATCCAAATCCATGCTTGAAGAACAGGGATATAATATATTATATCTTGCATTGGGATTTCTTGAATGGAATGAAAATAATGAACCTAATGTTAGAAGAGCACCTTTAATTCTTATACCTGTAAATCTTAAACGTAAAAAAGTTAGAGGTTCTTTTAAATTAGTTTGGACAGGTGAAGATATTATACCAAATATCTCACTTCAGGAAAAATTATTGGAATATGGTATAGAATTACCTGATTTTGAAATGCCAGAACAGAAAGAAGGAATATATCATTATTTTGAATCTGTTATTGAAGCTATTGAACCTATGAATTGGGATGTTATTTATGATATTTATTTAAGCTTTTTTAGTTTCACAAAATTTGTTATGTTCAAAGATCTTGATCCTAATAGTTGGGATGGAATACCAATTACAGAAAATAGTATTATAACTGCTTTATTTGATCATGGTAAAGATTTAGGTATATCAGAATTTCATGAAGATGATGTAGATAAAAAACTTAGATCAGATAAAATTTACCATGTAGTGGATGCAGATTCTTCCCAAATAGCTGTTATAGAAGAATCAAAATCCGGGAAAAATATGGTGGTAGAAGGACCTCCAGGCACAGGAAAATCCCAAACAATAGTGAACCTTATATCTGAGTTAATAGCTAATAATAAGACTGTTTTATTTGTTAGTGAAAAAATGGCTGCATTAGAAATGGTTAAAGATCGTTTAGATGGTATAGGTTTAGGTGAATTTTGTCTTGAACTTCACAATCATAAATCCAATAAAAAAAATGTGTTAAAAGAACTTGAAAAAAGTATTTACAGTCAACATGATCCTCTCCGTTCTTTTGATGAGGAATTTGATGAACTTGAAAGATTAAAAATGGAACTTAACCAATATAATCATATACTTCACACACCACTTGGAAAATCTGGTTTTTCCCCTTTCAAATTATTTGGTATGAAAGAAGAAGCAATTCAACATTTTAAAAAGGTTAAAAGAAATATTCCAAGGGCACATATTATAAATCCTGAACAATACACATCGAAAGATTGGAAAATATCTGTTTCAACCCTTAAAAATGTATCAGAAGTTATTAAACCACTTAAACCTATTTCGGAAAATCCCTGGTATAATACACAACCAGGTACTATTCTTCCAACAGATAAAGAAGAAATTATTGAACTTTTAAAAAAATGTGTTTTCACACTTAACAATATTGAAGCTGATCTATATGAATTAGTTGAATTAACAGGTATTAAAAAACCATTAAACCAAAATGAAATGGATAATTCAATTAAAATAGCTGTTTTAATTGCAAATCCCATCACAACCAATTCAGATGTGCTTAATAATCCTATCTGGGAAATTGGTAGAACTGATATTATAAAAATTATAGATTTATTGGTAATTTTCAATTCACACCATGAAAAACTTGGAAAAAAGTTTAAAAAAGAAGTTTTAAACACAAATATCCAAGATTTAATTAATGAATATATGGAAACCTCTACAAAATTTCTTAAAACATTTAGAGGTAAATATAAAAAATCTAAAGATAAAGTTGCAAAATTATATATAAACACAATTCCTGAAGAAGATGCTATTATAATCCAGGATCTGGAATTATTAAAAGAATGTCAAAATATTCTTAATAAAATAGAGGAAATTGATATTGAAGCTAGACAAATATTTGGAAATCAATGGAAAGGATATAAAACTGATCTTGAAAAAATAAAAGAACTTTCTGAATGGATATTAACCCTTAAAAAATTATTAAAAACAGGTAAAATAACAGAAAGAACCTTTGATATTATTACCAGTACCCCTGATTCAGCTAAAATAAATGGTACTATTCAGAAATTATCTATTGATTATAATAAATTCATAAATCTTTACAATGAAGTTAAAAAATATATTAAAATAGATGAAGAACAGGTATTTGGACGTAAATTAAGATTAGTTCCATTTTATGAATTAGAATCTAAAATGGAAAAATATCAAAAAGGAATGCCACTTCTACAGAAATGGTCTCAGTTAACAGCAATTTTAGCTGAAAAACCTATTGGACTTATAAATTCCATAATAAAACTGATAAAAGCGGATAAAATTGAAATTGAAGATATTATTCCATGTTTAAAAGCAAATTTTTCTGATGATCTTCTAAGAGATGCTTTTCTAAATAACATTGTTCTAGCTAATTTTATTGGAGAAATTCATGAACATAAAATTAGCAGATTCATTGATCTTGATAGGAGTGTTATTTCTTTAAACAGACAAAGAATAGCTAATATAATATCCGAAAACAGACCACAACTAAATAGTGCTGCTTCCCGTAATTCTGAATTAGGAATTCTTTTAAGTGAATTTAACAGAAAAAGGGGACATATGCCTATTAGAAAGCTTTTATCCAATACAGGGAGACTTATACAACAAATTAAACCATGTTTTATGATGAGTCCACTTTCTGTTGCACAGTTTATTGATCCGAAAAATTCTAAGGATCTATGTTTTGATGTGGTTATATTTGATGAAGCAAGCCAAGTAAAACCTGAAGATGCTCTTGGAGCATTTTTAAGAGCCAAACAAGCAGTTATAATGGGAGATACTCGTCAACTGCCACCAACATCATTTTTTGATGTGATATTAGAAGCAGATGAAAATGAAGATTATGAAATTGCATCACTTTCTGATATGGAAAGTATATTACATCTTTGTAAAGGAAGGTTTCCAACTAAAATGTTAAGATGGCATTATAGAAGTAGACATGAGTCACTTATAGCTTTATCCAATCAGGAATTTTATGATAATAATCTACTTATTTATCCTTCACCATGCCATGAAACAAATACACTTGGTTTGAAGTTTGAGTATATGGAAGATACAGTATATGATAGAGGCAGAAGTTCCTCTAACAGGCAAGAAGCAAGAAGGGTTGTTGAAGCTGCAGGTGATCATTATAAAAAGTATGGTGAAAACAAAAGTCTAGGTATAGGAACCTTCAATATCAAACAACAACAAGCAATTCTTGAAGAAGTTGAACTTTATCTTAGGAAACATCCAGGCCTTGAGAAATATTTTTCAAGTGATATGGATGAACATTTCTTTGTTAAAAATCTTGAAACAATTCAAGGTGATGAAAGAGATGTAATATTTATAAGTGTAGGATATGGAAAGGATGAAAATGGATATTTAAGTTTAAACTTCGGCCCCTTAAACAGAGAAGGTGGTGAAAGACGTTTAAATGTTTTAATTACACGTGCAAGGGAAAAATGTGTTGTATTTTCAAATTTCAGATATTCCGAGATGAATTTAAATGAAAATGCAGCTTTTGGTCTTAGGGCATTGAAATCATTTCTTAAATATTCAGAAACTAAAAGATTGGAAAGTAACTATGAACCAGGGAAAAATAATGAAACATTATTTGAAGATTCATTATTCCAATTTTTAAAAGCACATAACTATGATGTACATAAACAAGTGGGTTGTGCAGGTTTTAGAATAGATTTAGCTGTATTGGATCCTTTAGATAGTGGAAGATATTTACTTGGAATTGAATGTGATGGAGAAAGTTATCATAGTTCACCTGTATCTAGAGATAGGGATAGGCTTCGCCAACAAATATTGGAAGGCTTAGGATGGCATATCTATAGGGTATGGTCTACAGATTGGTATAGAAATCGTAGTGAATCAGAAAAAAGGTTATTAAAAGCTGTTGAAAATGCTAAAAATCTAAAACCTATTGTAAATAATATTAACAAATCTGAAGTTATAGTTGAAAATAAAGTAAACCAGGACTATGAACCTTTATATGAACAGAAAATACCAGAAAAAGCAGCTGTAAAAATTGTAAATAAACTAGAAAATGAATTACAAATAATTGATGAAACCTATAAAATTGATAATATATCAAATAATATACAGGATATAATACTCCAAGAAAATAAATCCCTAATTAATAATAAAAAATCCACTGCTAATAATGAATCCACTAATAATAATGATGGTGTTGTTAGGGATTATATTATTTGTGCAGATTTTGGAATTCCTATTAATGGCCAGATACATGAAAAAACCCCTTCTGAACTTGCAAATATAATATATGAAATAGTTAATATTGAAGGACCTGTCCATATAAATGAAGTTATAAGACGTATTAGAATAGTATGGGGACTTAAAAGAGCAGGGAAAAGAATACAAGATAGTATAATGGAGGGTATAGTAGAGGCAGAAAAAAATGGAGATATAATTGTTAAAGATGAATTTTTATATGGTAGTAATGGTGAAATAGTTGTTCGTCTTCGTTTAGGGGATCCTCCTGCAAAGATAAATTTAATATGTGATGATGAAATTGCTGAGGCAGTGAAGATTGTTATTAAAACACAGTATGCATCACCAATGGATGAAATAATAAAACAAACCTCTAGATTATTTGGAATTAAAGTAACACGTGGAACAACTGCAAAACATATTAAAAAAGTAGTTGAAAAACTTATAGATAACAATGAACTGGAAATACAATCCAATAATATGATAAACCTTCCCAAAACCCTAAAACAAAAATAATAATATCTAATATTTCTTTTTAAACCCCACCTACCTATTTATTTTATTAAAAATTTTTTGGGAATAGTTTATAAAAATATT